>JAUVSF010000318.1 GCA_030597245.1 Acidobacteriota bacterium | reverse complement strand
TGGCCTCCGAGGCTTCCGGATACATGGCCGGACAGTCCCTGACACTGGACGGAGGGTTCCTCTCCTGGTAGAGAGCATTACCGACGCGGAGGCCTCGGTCGCGACGCGAAGATTGTCCGGGCCCTGAAAGGACCCGGCTCCGTATGAGGCGCAACCGTCATACGGAGCCCCGGGATCTCGGAGACCTGGGGCTCTTCATATGCCTCGCTACGCAACCTGGTGAGAAAAGCGGGCTAATGAATCAGATTAAAGGAGTCAAAGCATGATAGAAGTTGGAATTATCGGAATGGGCATCAGGGGCAACCTGTATGCCACCACTATCAAATACAACGCCTTCGCCGAAGTTATCGCCTTTGCCGAAGGCAACCCGGAAAGGCTGCAAGCTGCTAAAGATAAATTCAGCGGTGAAGCATACGAAGACTACAGCCGGATGCTGGAAGGAAAAAGGTTCGATATCGTAATCGTCGCGCTTCCGGACCACCTGCACAAAGACGCGGTAATCGAGGCAGCTTCCTCCGGGTGCAACCTGCTCATAGAAAAACCTCTGGCTACCTCATACGAAGACGCCAAAGCCATGGTCAAGGCCATTAAAGAGGCCGGTGTGAGAGCCCTTGTGGGATATGAAAACCGCTGGAGCCCGATCTTCATCACGGCCAAGGAAGCAGTGGCAGCCGGTGAACTCAAGGACATCCAGCTGATACAGGCCAGGCTGAATGACTCCATATTTGTTCCGACAAAAATGCTGAGCTGGGCCGCAGGGTCAACCGTAGGCTGGTTCCTGTTTCCGCATACCGTGGACCTGGCCCTCTGGCTCTCCGGCCAAAAAGCCGTTTCAGTCCATGCCGTGGGGCAGAAAAAGGTATTAACCGGGATGGGTATCGACACCTTTGATTCCATTACCGCGACCGTGGAATTCGCGGGTGGAATGGTGGGCACGTTCAGCTCCTCCTGGATCTATCCGGAAAGCATTCCGCTGATCTATGACATGCGCTTTGAGGTGCTGGGCTCGGGCGGGGCCCTGGAAGTGGACCTGCGGGACCAGAATATCCACAAGATGACCAGCCGCTATTCGCATCCGCCCACACTGGGCCGGGATATTTACGGAAAACCGGTGGGTTTTGCGGCGGAGATGCTGAATTCCTTCATAGACAACGTGAAGGACGGCACCGAGCCCCTGGTGGATCTCCAAGACGCCCTGAACGGGGTCAATATCGTGGATACGATCCACAGGGCGGTGGCCTCGGGTGGTGTTTTGAAGGTGGACGACTAGGACCGCAGACCGCATGACTTTCGGCCTGTCGAAACGGACAGAAAGGAAACCCTCGAGAGGCGGTCAAAGATGAGGTGGACAATGGGTGAGAGGCGAGTGTTGGCGCGAGAGGCCAATCGTTCGACGCAAATTGTATTACATGTGCTACTCTTATGTCAGGAGACTGCAAATGGTTACACAGTCCGTCCGTCTTCCGGAAGAGCTTGCTGCAAGGCTGGCCCGGCTTGCTGAGGCTTCACGGCGATCAAAGAGTTCCTTCATTGTTGAAGCTTTGGAAGAGTATCTAGAAAGCCAAGAGGACCTTGAGGCTGCATTAGCACGCTTCCGCGACCCGGAAGCCAGTTGGATCACGCATGAAGAGGTCCGACATGAGCTCGATCTCGATTAAGTGGGAACGAAGAGCGGTCACGGAATTAGCCTCTTTACCTCGAAGCGACCAACAGCGGGTCTTCGACTCGATTGGAGCACTTCGCGAGAATCCGCTCAGAGGCAAGGCTCTTAGTGGCAGGTGGAAGGGATTCCGCCGTCTTCGGATTGGCCGATACCGCGTCATCTACGCGTTCGACGGAGCCGAACTGCTCATCTCCATACTCCGCGTCGCTCATCGCCGTGAAGCCTACCGGTGATTCTCCAGCGGAACTGACGCGGTTGTCCTGGTCGAGCTACCGTCAGTTTTCAGTCCTGGTTACAGGAGTAGAAGATGTTCCAGAAGTCGTGCGGGGTTAGACATAGATGAGTTCGTTCTTAATGTAGTCCCAATGCCTGGGATTAACTGCTCGTTTTGAAACCAAGTCCACCGGCAAGCCCAAGCGTTGTTCAAGAGTTTCTGCAAGTGTGACGAATTCCAGACCAAGTGAAGCATCCACTTCAACTAGAAGATCCACGTCACTATCAGCAGTTTGCTCCCCCCTTGCCCACGATCCGAACAGTGCAAGTTCAGCTATTCTGAAGCGTTTGCTCAGGGAAGCTTTTGCTTCAGATAGGGTTCCCAAAAGATCGTCACGGGTTTGAACTCGCATATCGATTATTATTATCCACTCCTGATCGACTGAATCAAAGACTGTTGCCATATTACTCACCATAATGAGTAAAGATGACTTACCCGCCCGGAGCGATGCGGCTCGACGAAGCGGAACCAAAAGCCGAGAAAGGGATCGGAGTTGCGGCTGAGGAGCCGTTCGAGGCGAGTGAACTCCTCCTGGCGGTCGAGGAACGGCAATCTCACGAGTTATGCCCCTCCTACATAATGTAACTACTGCATAATATCAGAACCAAAGCGAGGATGGTTCCGGGAAGATGCACCTTACTGACATCTCCTTCTTCCCTGTTCCTTGCTTACGTTCGCCGGTATATCTCTCGGCGGTGCCCAATCTTGATGACAATGACGATCAACTCATCTATCTCGATGGTATAGACGAGGCGGTAATCTCCGATTCGGATCCGGTAGAGTTCATCAACCCCTCTGAGCTTCTTGATCTGCAATAACTCCGTGTAAGGGTGTTCAGCCAAAAACGAGATTGCTTCGACAACCCTGCCCTGGATTCTATTCGGAAGCCGCTGAAACTCCTTCCGGGCAGATTTCGTGAACTTAACCTGATAGCGGCGTGATGAAGTCATTCGTCCCGGCCCGCAAGCACCTCTTCGAGAGAAAACAGTTGCTCATTCTTTCGGGCATGGTAAGCCTCTCGATCGATTTCGTCTTCGAGCTGTTCGATCAATGCCTGCTCGACGACATATCGAACTTTGAGCCCCTTACGCTTGCAGTAATGTGAAAGGGCACGTTTTACGCGGGCATCAATCACGGTTGACAGGGTCGCGGTTTCCTCTTGAGCCATATCTCATGTTTTATCATGGAAAAACATGAACATTCAAGGATTTCAAGAATCACCTTGTTGGTGAGTTCCTTCACGAGAAGAACCCAATAGCTTTTGCAGTGCTGGAAGATATGGTTAAGGCCTGTCAGCTCGGGGTCGGCTCCAATGCCAACCGACGGCCTGGAAGGCCATCCTACCGGAAGATAAGCTTCCAGCTTGTCACATTGCTCCAACACCTCGATCCTTATCGACGACCTGGCAGGTCATCCTCCCACCGGAAGCTAAACTTGTCAATTTGGAGATAAGCAGTTTTGTGAAGGCCTGGAAGGCCATCTTCCGCCAGGGGCTCCGTATCGTACAAGATCGTCTGCTCGGCGGAAGATAAGCTTCCAGCTTGTCACATTTCGGAGATTTCAATGATCTTGAACGACGGCCTGGAAGGCCATCCTCCTCGCTTAGCCCAGACCCGAAAGCGGATACCAGCTTTTCCCGTTGCACCGCTGAACATGCCGCTCGAGGCGCAAGGACCATACCGACCCGCATATCACCGGTCCGAAATTTTACCCATGGGGCCCCGGCTCACCCGGTTGTCAGTCATGGATTCGTAGATAGGGAGCGCAAGCGGGTTTGCGACAGGGATTCCATCAAGGCTGTGATCCAGCATCTCGATGATTCCGGATAGCTTGACACCGTTGCCAAATGCAATTAGGACATAGCCCTCTGGGGCCCTGCAAGGTGTTGGTTGCCTGCCGATTCCTGTCTTTGGGTTAACTGCATGCGGGAACCTGCATTCAGAAAGTGTTTCATGTACCTGGTCAATGTATTGAAAGAGAACGCATGTCGAAAAGCCGATAATGATGTCGTGTGCTATGTACTCTTGCATATGACTGATGTGTATGGCCGGCGTCGTGCATAACGGTCTTTGGCAAGACGTGCGAAGCGCGGCTTATCAAAGTACGTGTCGATGCATCTTGTTGGGAATTTCCTTCGTTTAGATGTTGTTAAACCACTCGTCATCGATGTCCACACTCTCAACCATCTCCGTCTTGATCCCATGATGGAGTTCTTTCAGCTTGTCTGCAAGCTGATCTGCGAAATTCATGTCGCCCCGCGAAGCGGAGCTCATATGGAGGTCTTGCCGCCAACTTTGGTTTCCCGTTCTATACGCTTCTCTACCGGCCCATCGCCGCAGTAATCACAAGGCGGACCTGGGCTATCGGGTTTCCAGATCCTTATCGATACGGCCAAATGAGACTGCCCGAATGCCGTCAGCCAAAGAGAAAGTATGTTCTCCAGCATGAATGACCTCGATTTGATCAAGACGCAGGCTCTCAATTGCCGAACGCATCGAACGGGTCACTGTAGGGGCGGTGGACCTCTTGATCTCGAATCCAATTCGCTGCGCTCCCCGAATCAAGAGCAGGTCCAATTCGGCCCCTGAATGGGTAGCCCAGAAGTACAGATCACCCTCCCCCAACCCCAAACGAGAGATGATCTCCTGCAGAACAAAACCCTCCCAGGAGGCACCGACCTTCGGGTGTCCCAGCAACTCTTCGCGAGACCTCAGCCGCAGCAAGGTGTGGAGAATCCCTGAATCCGAAACATAGATCTTGGGCGATTTGACCTGGCGTTTGCCGATATTCTCGTGCCAGGGAGGGAGTTGCCGAATAACCAGTGCACCAGTCAAGATGTCAAGATAACGCCGCACCGTTGACTCGGCCACGCCGATAGCCCTCGCCAATTCCGCCCCGTTCCAAGTCTGTGCATGGTAATGGGCGAGCATCTGCCAGAAACGGCGTAAAGTCGTACTCGGGATTTGGATTCCCAATTGGGGGATGTCCCGCTCCAGGAAGGTCTGAACGAACGAAGTACGCCATTCAAATGAACCCTCGTCGTCTTCAGCGAGATACGAACGGGGAAATCCACCCCGCAACCAGAGATTGTTCTCGTTCGTGATTCCGACTTCGTCCAGGGCAAATCCTTCCAGCTTGTGGTAGACAATCCGGCCTGCAAGACTCTCAGACGATTGCTTCAGAAGTTCGGGCGAAGCACTTCCCAGCACCAGAAACCTTACTTCGGATTGAGGTTGGTCCACAAGAACCCTCAGGACAGGGAACAGATCAGGACGGCGCTGAACTTCATCGATAACTATCAACCCCTTCAACGAGGCCAGTTCAAGTTTTGGCTCGGTAAGCCGCACGAGATCATCTGGATCTTCGAGATCAAAGCGAGTGGATGGACCTTTCCATGCAGTCATCAACTCTCTAGCCAAGGTTGTTTTCCCAACCTGGCGAGCACCGAGAATCGCAACGACTGGATGTCGGGTCAAGAGTCCTTGAAGGATGTGCAGATGACGTTGGCGCGGAATCATAGCGTAATTATACATTGAAAAACTACGATTCAATGAAAGGATTCCAAGTTTCTTCATGTCACGCACTGAATGTCAATCTATGAAACGCGCAGAGCGCACACTTCATGACAATTCGCAAAGGAGGCTCTTTGTTCGAACGGCAGTGCACTTCCGAAATCCCGGGCTCCGCATGATCAGGAACGGCACTTACGGAGCCAAGTCCTTCCCGGGAACCCGAGGAGACCTCCCACGAACCTGAATAGGGAGCTTTGTCGCGTTGACCGGCCTCATCTGGTGAATCATCCTTTACCTGATTTCCGCGTCAAGCTAGACTGACTGAGCCACTTGGGCATCGCCCATTTTGCGTGCGGTTCCAGGTTCCAGGTTGAGCGAATGATGAAACGAACCAACTATCTGCTGGCTGGCGCTTTGTTAGGGCTAATTCTCTTTCTGATCTTAGGCTACAACCGTCTGGAGAACCGACGTCATGACTGGCCCATGTGGCGCT
>JAUVSF010000561.1 GCA_030597245.1 Acidobacteriota bacterium | reverse complement strand
GGTAGCCAAACCAGTCCTCCCCTCGAAAGCTGCACCCAGTGTCGCAGCCAGCGAAAACAACTTCTTGAAGAATTGCTTTCTCGTCTCGAGCTTCACGGCCACACCCCAAGGCGATTGTCGATTGTCGCTTGAAAGACTCACCACCACATCACTAAACCACGAAGCAATAATTCTTTTCGTGCTTTCGTGACTTCGTAGTTAATCCCTTCACCGCCGCCACCAATCACGCGTTAACCGATAACCGCTCACCGATAACCGATTACCGATAACCGATCACCGATCACCGATCACCGATTCCTACCTAACTTACCTTCTGCGTTCCAGGAACCGGAGCCTCGGCAACTGGACCTTCAACCGGACCTAATTCATAGACGGTGGGACCCAATCGCTGGTCCGATTTCATTAGCTCGTCCCAGGTGATTTCCAGACCGGTGTAAGCGGATTCGCGGGCCATAATCGCCGCCATCGTGGACTTCGCCGTCTCAGCAGCTTCGTCAAACTTCTCGCCCTTCCGGATAGCGGTGACGAGGTCAATATGTTCCTGCACGTAAGGGGAGTTATCTTCGTCCACTCCTTCGTAGGTCCAGACGACATCATTCTTGTAGTTGAAAATCGTGTTCGAGCAGTCGGTATATCCCTCGGTCCCGAGAACAAAGCGCGAGATATTGTTGGTACAGCCATCTACTTGGCGACACATACTGTTGATGTGAGCTCCGTTCCCCAACTCATAGTCAACACTGAAAAAATCGTATTGGTCACCGGTCACTCGACGGGCGCGGCCTCCAACTGCGACTCCACTAATCGGGTGCTGTTCTGTAAACCAGAACATCACGTCGAGGCCATGGATGTGCTGTTCCACGATATGGTCTCCAGAAAGCCACTGCCAGTTGACCCAGTCCCGCAACATGTCTTCCATATCGGTCCATTCTTCGCGTGGCTCCTTGTACCAGAGTTGCCCACGGAGGCTGTAACCCCGAGCTGCTACGACTTGACCGATCGCACCATCCAGCACGCGGTTGTACGTTTCGATGAAGCTCTTCTGATGGCGATACTGCGTACCCGTCACGACAACCAGATCAAGCGCCTCAGCCTTTTCAGCGGTCGCTATGACCGCCCGAACACCGACCGGATCAACCGCGACCGGCTTCTCCATGAACACATGCTTCCTCGCCTGGACCGCGGCCTCGAAGTGCTCTGCCCGAAAGTGCGGCGGGGTGGCCAGTATGACGATGTCAACATCGGTTTCGAGTAACTCTTTGGAGCCGTCGAACCCCACAAAACAGTGATCATCCGCGACTTCGACTCCTCGATCCTCTTGCAGTCGTCCCCGGCACCGCTGCAGCTGGTCATCAAAGACATCTGCCAGAGCCGTTATCTGGAGGTTGGGGCCGGCATCCAGGAAATTTCCTGCGGCACCGCTGCCCCTTCCGCCACAGCCGATCAGACCCGCCTTAAGAACAGGTCCGTCGGGAGCTACATCAGGTCCCGGCACCATTTTGGTTACCGATCTCTTAACCGTCTTCTCTGCTCCCTGGGAACACGCGGCGACCACTAAACCCGCTGCAGCTGCGGCCCCCAGAAACTTCCTTCGGCTGAAATCGAATTCGTCATTTTGAACGTTCGGCTGATCAATCAAGTCTCGCCCCCTTTTTTCTTCCATGTACCCCTCTAACCTCCAACCTCAAAATTGTCACTAACAGCAACCGTCCCATCGGTAATCTTATCAGATACCTCGACCTCTATCTGGTACTTCCCCGGCTCCAGGCCTTCCAGGGGGAGCTGTCTAATGAGTACCACTCGCTGACCGGAATAGAAATGAATAGACTCGCCTTTATCGTCTACCTCTTCAATTACCGCTTCCCCGTCTTTCGAGACTCTGAACGACGCCGTCAGCTCGGGATTCAGGCTGGTCTGGTCGAGAGCCGCATTGTAGACGTGCACGTAAACCCAGAAGGGGTCTCGCTTGTCAAAGACCTTGGTCAGATTCGGCCGCACCTTGATATCGCCAATCACGAACATCTCGTTGAAACGCTTTTCGTCATCCTCAGGCCGAAGGTAGTCCGAGAGGATGAGCGAACTGGTCGAGAGGTTCTCGGAGTCGAAACGGGGAGGAATGATGCCGAGCCGAGTGACTCCGACCTGATCACTGTTGAGATCCTTCACAACCAGGTCAAGCCGATAACGCATCTTCGATTCCAGGGGAACCGCTTTCTGGTATACGGAGCGACTTCGCAGGCCATTAGCCAGAGCCTCCGGCTTGTATGACACCACAAGATCGTCTTCAAACTCAGCCACGACCCTGTTTCTCAGGCTGGTGATCAGTCCATAAACCGCTACGCGGCTCACCTGCATTCCGTTCTCCATGGCAAAACTCAGGTCCTTGTTCTGAATCTCAATCGTCACTGGAACCAGGACCTGCTGATCGTTCAAGCGGAAGAAATCCTGCCGGGTCCTGAAGGGGAGGTTGTTGTACTGCACGTTGACCTCGACGATCTCCTTCAGGTCTTTGTATTTGAGTTGGGCAGGCCGCTGCATCTTGGCAATCGTCTCGTACCGGATGAATGGATCATCCTTCATACGCGTGTGCATTCCGAGGTATCTCTCCGCATTGTACGGCTTAAAGTAAGGATGATCCCGTCGGGTCGCCGCTCCCAATTCCTCGGCAATGGTCAGGCCCGCCCCCGGGATCATCAGCAGGGCATCTTTCTCCCAGGGCGTTATGGCCAGTCGGAACTCTCCGCTGCCCGTGCGATCCACGAACTCGAGCTCAATGTCGTCACCGACCCCTGCAATGTAGTTGTAGCGCCAAACCTCGAACGCGTAGGTGACGGTTTGCCCTCCACCTTCGTGCGATGGCCGTGAATAACTCTGCCCTGTCTTGTGGGATTCAATCTCGACAGGTGGACCATGGATGATGTAGATACGCCCGCGGTCCGTCTTCCATCCCGGCACGCCGCTCTTAAAACGCTCGTTAACGAACGCCAGCCGCCGATAATGCTCTGCCTTGTACTCGTTCGCCGCAGTTGTAAGGTCTGGATCCCGGCGGTGCCAGAACTGTTCAATGAACTGTTCTCTTTCCTCATCGGTCGTGAGCTCTTTGAACACCGTCCCTTCTTCGGGGGTGATAACGTAGACAACGTCAACCTTCAACCACTTCTCATAGTAGTCTTCGGCTTCCTCTCGGCGTACCGATTCCTCCTGCTGCGTGGCCTGTCCCATGGCTTTTGCTCCAATAACAAGTCCCACTGGGAACAGCATCAACCCTACGAGCGACAATCCACAGCACCGAGCAGGCAATGACGTTAAATCCATTTCGAATCCTCGGCCCAAGTCAAGGGGGAGGCGGGCCAACCTGTACTTCAGGGGTCCGCGGTCATTCATCCGGCCAACCTCTCCAAGAACCTCTCCTAGTATATCTAAATCTGAGAGGGGCGCATCTCCTCCCGCAACCCCGTCTCGGTTCAACTGAGACGCCTCTAACACGCATTTCTCACCAGCCGGCTGCTGCGTCACCGGATGCATCCG
>JAUVSF010000449.1 GCA_030597245.1 Acidobacteriota bacterium | reverse complement strand
GTTTAGGGTTCAGATGGGCTCTAAACATCTTGAGCACAAGACTCTTAGGGATTCTGAAGCACTCGCTGTCAATCCCGCACGGAGTGCCTCGAAATGGTGGGGAACCTGCTTAAGTCAGTGCCATTCGAGACTGTCCCCTTTGTTCCCTTTGTTGTTGTTATCGAAGCCCCACTACCACATTTAGAAAAGGTCCTCCCCGGCGGTAATAGGTTATCGGTAATCGGTAATCGGGGTGAGTAAGCAGTAAGTAGTGAGTAGTAATCAGTAAGCGGCATGTAGTCCGCAGTTCGTTCGACATTCGACATTTGACATTTGTCACCTGTCACTTGCCACTTGCCACTTGTCATTCGACACTTGTCATTTGTCATTCGTCATTTGTCATTTGTCATTTGTAAGACCAACCGATGGAAGTGGAGAAGAGATAGTCACTTCTCGGCGTATCCGGAGGAGGAGAATTGTCAAAGTTCTCCGTGAATGCCAGACTGATATAGAAGTCGCTAATGAACTCCCAGCGGAATTCCGAGTCGAAATCCACTCGGACTCGACCGCTTTCGGTAAAGCTGGGAAACACGGAGACCGTCGAGAAGAAATCGAGACCGCCAATCCCGAACACATTCAGTTCGAGAACCCCGAACGCTTCCCCACTGTTCCTGCGCGGGATCTCTGGGTCCTCGTATCTTTCATTCGTCCACGCGGCGCCTCCGTTCGCGGACAGAAGAATACGGTTGGTTTGAAGAATGTAGTTCCCTATCCCTCCCCCGAGAGTGGATCGAAGATCCAGCTGGAGTTCGTTACTCTGAAGAAAATCGGCATTGCCGATACCAAACCAACGACCGCCCAGACCTCGCAGAGAACGTCGATAGTCCCCTCCGAACTCGGAACGTCTCGTCGTATCAGACTCTTCCCGAACGTTTCTTAGAATGCTGATTCTCCCTTCTGTGGACCAGAGCTCCTCCAAGTAGGCGAAGGAGGCTCGAGTCGTGAACTGCTTGGTCTCGTCTGCCTTGGTGAGAGTTAGGCCGAAATCCAGATCAGCATCGACACGGCCCCAGAAGCCCTCATCCAGTTGCTTGAGTTCGACCAATTCCAAATGACCCAATTCGACCGTTTCACCTTCTGTCTCGATGAGAATGCGGCTCGAATCCCCCGGATCGTTTCGCAGTGATCCAGTTACCCGGCTGCCACTCGATGTCCTTGCGATAAAGTTCTCGTTGCTTTCAATGCGCTTCACATCTTCCCAGTCGAACCGAAAAATGCCCTTGCCATAATCTGCGTCGAAATACAGTTCACCAAGTTCCAGCTTTTTGACTTCGCCGGTGATCCGGTCGCCATTGACAAGAATGAGTACGTCATCTCCTGCGAGCAGGTGTGACTGAATAAGAACCAGGCTCACAGTGAGAGGAAACAGCCAAAGCGGGATGGTTGAAAGGGAAACCGGTCTCAGGCACTGAACACATCGCATAGACAACTCTCCTGCCTAACAGTGTTTGCTAGCCGGGCCAAGCTTTGCAAGCCCTCAGCCGGGAGCTGGTTTGGTCTCCTCCCCAATATTCTCACGGCGCCTACTCGACGGGGGAGGTATACACTCGATCTTGAGGCACGAATTGTCGACAAGGACGTCCCATCTTCTTTCATGCCGTCCCGCAAGGCGGGACTCGGATGGTGTGGGTGCCGACAACCCAGTGCTGTGCTTCACCCATGCCGTCCTTCGGACTCGGGTCTCTATGGATCTTACAACTTCTCCAGCCCGGCCTCAGCAGAGCGACATGCCCAGAACACAGGTTGCGGGCCTTGGGTTGCCACATTACGGGAATCCTGAGTCCCGCGACGCGGGACGCTATGTGCAGAGCCCAGGGCTTCGCTGTGGGGCAGGCCCTACAGCGAAACCCTGGGTAACAGCGATCATCACTCTTTGAGAGTCCCGACAGGGACGGCATAAATCTCCGTGAGAGGCGTTTAGCGCTTGATTCTGTCTAGTACTCCGATGCCCACCCCGTGTTCGGACTATGGCTCCACATCGGTGGCTGCAGCGCGGGCAGCGGAAGCCAGGGCAATCTCAGCCCACCCACCAAAGATCAGATGGATGCCGAGAAGTGTTCCAACTGCCCAAACACCAGAGATGGGCCACTGCGACCAAATCAATCCTCCCAGGAGCAGGGTCACCATCCCGCTGAAGAGTGTCCAACCCCAGCCCTTGGCCGGCTTCAACTTGAATCCAAGCATGATCACCGTAATTCCCTCGACAAGGAAGTAGATCGCAAGCAATAAAGTCAGAGAAGCCAAACCAAACAGGGGATTTACCATGATCAGCAGGCCACCCAGGACTGCCACAATTCCTACAAGCAAACCCAGAATTCCGGCACCCCAAGACCCAGCCTTGAAGGCAGCGAAGATCCTGATGATCCCAGCCGCCGACAAGAACACCCCAGCCACCACAGCCACAGCGATTCCCGCCACCAGTGGTGATCCCAGGGCCAACATGCCAACGATTATCTGGACCACACCTAGAGCGATGATCCATCCTGCGTTCTTCTTTGCCTCCTTCAACCAGAAAGCTGGTGCTACTGCTTCACTCATTCTCTCCCCCTTACAAAAGCGTTTCTTCTGTTACACACTATCCGGCAATCGGTTTACCCGGAACCACCTCGTATGGATCGGCACGTTCAATGTCGGTCCCCGGGGGCTTCGTGCCAGGTATTATCTCAAAGCTTGGGTCGAAATCAATAATGCGAATTGCCTCTCAACAGATCCATCAACGTCGCATGTAATTGTGTACTCGAGTGACCGATGGTACATTTCACGAATGAAGAACTTACTGGTCTTTTGTCTCGCGGTTCTATTACTGTTAATCGCTACTCTCTATGCCGACCCTCCAGGTGAAGGGTGGGAATTGGTCTTTCATGACGAGTTCAACGGGGATCAACTCAACTGGGATGTTTGGACTTGTGAGGAGGGTGATCGGCGCAAAGCTTACAACGACCCGGAAGACAGTTACGTCGACGGGGAAGGACACCTGATCCTCAGGCTTCGTAAGGCAGAAGACGGCAAGTATCACCTTGGATTCATCCGCACCAAAGAGTCTTTTCAGTGGGGCTATTACGAAGCCCGCACCGATCTCAACACGGTACCGGGCTATTGGGCTGCGTTTTGGCTCTGGGGGCCGCAATCCTACAATCCCCAATACGATGGTGCCGAAGTGGACTTCATGGAGGATCCTTTCCGTGACGATATTGTCTCGATCAATATCCATCAAGGGATAGAGAAAGAGCACAAGTGGGAGGGTACAAACGTAAGGTTCAAAGGATCTCGTCAAGATTGGCATCTATTTGCAGGTGATTGGCACGAAAAAGGATTCGATTTCTATGTTGATGACCAGAGGTCCTGGGTCACTCGAACCATGACGGCCAGCAAGCTAAACTGGATCTATCTGACGCTGGAGGCCAAGTTCGATGGATGGGCGGGTGACATACGTGAGTCGGACAGCTTGCTACCGGCTCATTGGAAAATCGACTACGTACGCTACTATCAAAGGAATCCTCAAGCTCCCTCGATTGCCCTAGCTCAGCTCGAACCGATACGACTGGGGCAGGAAAACGGTAAAGTTTTCCAGGTGAATCTAAGGAGAGGGATCTTCTCCAAGACTCTCAACCCGCTGAGTTGGTCAGTCGAGAACCTGCCGGACGGTGTCTCACTCGGAGACATCAAACGCGTGGACGACAAACACGTCCAGATAAAGCTGAAAGGGAGTTCCCAGAAGGGCACGTCCAAGGCCGAGATCGTTGATCTGACTGTAATTGCCGAGTCAGGTGAGGTTGCCGAGTCCAAGTCACTATTGATCGCGACCCGGGGTCTGGTGCTCTCGGTGAGCGGTAGGGCTTGAGTGAGGCGAATCCTTCTTCGTAAGTCTGAACTCGTGTCGGACCACTGCGAATCTACTCATCTCAGTGAGATAGGCATCAAGAGATTCGATATCATCTTAGCGCACGTTGACTGGGTTCCTATGAGAAGCTTAATTCTTGAAGCTCCTATGGCAGGGATTTGCTGGGTGTGAGGGTGTGTGGCACAGAACAGGGAGAAGACAAGTAGTAAAGGACGAACTAAAGGCTTAGACAGGATTGTGGCTGTTGGGCTCCTTTTGAGTTCTGTTGCCTTCGTATTTGGGTATCTCTGGTGGGGTCGGTTCGAATACTATCGAAGCTTCTACCTGGCGGCAGCCTATGTGGGGTCCGGCGTCATCCTTCTCGTAAACCAACTTTACTTTCGGGAATCGCTCAAGCAACAGGGGCTCAGACTGGATAACCTTGGAGCCGCGCTTCGGGCGTCCCTGGTGCCGCACCTCCTGATATTGCTCCCTCTAGGCGTCTGGCTTCTTGCCTCCGGAGCCAAACCGGACTTGGGAGAACTTCCCTTTGAATACCTACCCTGGGCATTTCTACAACAATATGTGCTGCAAAACCTTGTGCGTAGTCGATTTCAGACGATTCTTG
>JAUVSF010000481.1 GCA_030597245.1 Acidobacteriota bacterium | reverse complement strand
GAAGCTGCGGAAATTGGAAAGCGAATGGTTGTCATGAAGAACGGCGAAATAGAAAGAATCGGTCCGACGCATCCTCGCTGTTGAACATGACGCCAAGGCGCAGAGAAGGCAAAGAGAGTAATAGGTTTTCCGATGCCCACCTTGTCAACGCAGTCAAAACCCTTGGCGAACCTAGCGAGCTTTGCGTGAAGTGTATCTCCCTCACGCTAAGGCGCAAGACACAAGAAGGAAGGGGCATAATCGATGGTCGTCGATTTTCGCCTCAGTGAATCCTGATATCCGGCGCGAGCATCCAGACCCCGGGAGTTTCCAGGATGCGAAGCTCCTTAGCCATGAGGTCACGTAACAGCGGCGGCAGTCCTATTTCAAGTAATTTGCCACTTGCCAGCAATTCGAACAGCGTCTTCGGCTTCGGGAAAAGTTCGAGTTGAATCTGATCCTTCTGGTCGAGGTTCAGGGCGTTCTTCATCTCCGCAATCGCAACAATCATGCCTCCAAGCTGGTCCACCAGACCCTGGTCCAATGCCTGAGCACCTGTATAGATGCGACCATGGGCCTTGGGTTCGAGTTCGTCATACTCCATGGACCGACCGTCTGCCGCTTTCTGAACAAAGTCACGATAGACTTCGTTCATCCAGTGCTCGACTTGTGCGCGCTGTTCCTGTGTCAGTGAAGACTGTAAGGAGAACAAGTCTGCATTCGGAGCCACTTTGATTCGATCCACGTCCATCCCCAGCCATTCGTACAGGCCCGAAACGTCGAATTTGCCAAAGATAACGCCGATTGATCCAGTGATCGTTGAGGGTTGGCTGATGATTCTGCCCGCTCCCATCGAAATGTAGTACCCTCCAGAGCCGGCCACTCCGGACATTGAGACAATTACTGGTTTACCTTCCTCCTCCAGTAAAGTCACTTCCCGCCAAATCATGTCGGATCCGACGGGTGATCCCCCAGGGCTGTCTACTCGCAGGATAATCCCGTCAATAGACTTGTTCTCACGCAGTTTCCGAAGTTCCGCGGAAACAGTTGTTCCCCCCATCAGCCCGGCGAAAGCCTCACTTTTTCCCGATATGATGGTCCCGTTTGCCGCAACCACTGCAACGCGTGCTTTGGCCCCGCTTCCCGACGAGAAACTACTCGATTCGAGGTAATCCTGAGCAGAGATCCCCCGGTAACGTTTGCCGCCTCTCACTTCCTCCGAAATGCGGTCTCGGATCTGATGTCGGTAAGCGACCTCGTCGATAATGTCCATCTCAACGGCCAGTTGAGAACCTGCCAGACCCAGATTGACCAACTCCTGGACATCAGCTGATTCAATATTGCGGTCTCGGGCTACGGTCTCAATAAAACGATTCTGCAGTTCTATCAAGATCGACTCGAGCATTCCACGGACCTCTGGAGACAGCTTTTCTCGTGTGTATTCTTCGGCACTTTTATATTCTTTGAGTTGAATGAACTGAGGTTTGATGCCGAGCTTTTCAAGGGTTCTCTTTTTGAACAAGACTTCTGCCATGAGGCCGTTGACGAGAAACCCCGCCGTCGGATTGGTCGCGACGTAATCCGCAGTCGATGCAAGATAGAGCTGTCCCTCAGTGACCATGTCAACCGATAGAAACGCCCACACCGGCTTTCCTGAGCCCTTGAACTCAGAAATGATGTCACGCAGTTCCTCAATCTGCGCCCAACTAGCGCCAACTGGAAAGATCTCGAGAAGGACCCCCTCCACGCTTTTATCCTTGGCAGCTGTTCGGAAGACCTGGTGCAGCTCCCAGAGGCTCAGGCCCCCGGATGAAAACATTTCGGCCCAGGGATCTTGAGCTGGGAACTCGCTCACTGTGCCTGAAATCGTGACCTCGACCACTGTGCCGGCGCGGACCGGCTCGGGTCGGTTGATCAGGTAAAGGAACCCAATGCTCAGCACGATTGCCGAGACGACAATTATCAGAAGAACCGCTATAACCAGCCATAGTTTCTTGTTCTGCATCTGAAGAATTCTCCCAAAAGTGAACCAAAGCAAAATTGCGTTGGATTCTCTTCTTGTCTAGATTCTATGATGATAGGAAAACCGGTGCCAATTGAAGAAAGGGAAACGAAGTTTGCCGAAAGGTTTAAATGTGGCCCTCTAGTCGATAGGACATAGTTATGTAACGATCGACATTCCTGGGTCGCTTAACAGAATGGAATCTGGAGGAATTGCATGGAGAAGCCAATTGTAGGCTTCATCGGGTTAGGAATCATGGGTCAGCCCATGGCCTCGAATTTGGTCAAGGCTGGTTACAGACTTGTCGTATTCAACAGGACGCGCGAGAAGGCCGAAGCCATGGCTGGAGAATTGGTGCAGGTCGCCTCGTCACCGGCCGAAGTGGCGAGCAAGTGTCAAATGGTGATTACAATCGTCACGGACTCAGCTGCAGTCGAGGAGGTTATCGCTGGGCCTCAGGGGTTGCTTGGAGCCGTTACACCCGGGTCAATTATCATTGACATGAGCACGATCTCACCGGCGGTCGAGCAACAACTCGATTCAGAGCTCAGGAGAGTGTCCGCCACCCTTGTGGACGCTCCAGTCTCAGGAGGTGACATTGGCGCTCAACAGGGAACCTTGGCGATCATGGCCGGCGGTGACCGCGATGCCTTCGAAAGGTCTCTGCCACTGTTCCAGGGAATGGGTAAGACAATCACCTATTGTGGCCCTGTTGGCAGCGGGCAGTTGACGAAACTCTGCAACCAGATCCTCGTGTCTGTAAACCTGCTCGCGGTGACAGAGGCGGTTACCTTTGCCCGAAAGACGGGACTGAATCCTGAGACGATGATCGAAGCGGTGAAAGGCGGGGCTGCCGGTAGCTGGCAGCTAGCTAACCTCGGCCCTAAGATTGCCCGCCGGGACTTTGCCCCCGGATTTATGATCGACCTTATGCAAAAGGACTTGCGGTTGGTGTTGGAGGCTGCCGGTAGCTCTGCTGTCTGCCTGTCAGCTGCCTCATCCGTTCATCAACTCTTTAATGCAGCTCAGGCCAAAGGACTGGGAAAAGAGGGCACTCAGGCGCTCATGCAGGTTGTGGAAACTGGGGCGGCGCTGTGATGTGAAGCTGGGGGCTGGATGGGCATCAGTACGGTCAGGACATAGGTGCCATCACTATCCGGTTTAGAAGGATGCTTTAAGAGAGGGGGCGTGAGCCCGTCTGGGGAACGGGCCCACGAAGGGGAGGAGGAGCGAGGGAGGGGGTAGCTCCCTCGTTTTGCCTTCACACTATTCTAAGACGTTAAATCGCTGGTAAATGTTTCACCGAAATGTGTACCGCGTGTCGTAAACCCGACAGGAGGGCGGAATTGGGTCAATCTTTTCCTTTTCGATGATAGAACTTAGCAATGGTCACAGGTGAGATTCCCAATAGGTGAGCCATAATCGCGATCTGGTTCATCAGGGTTGTTCTCCAGGGACCGAACCTCTCCCAACGTCTCCCTGAGGTCAGAATAGCCCCTTCGGCAATTCCGATCCTTCCCCGTTTACGCAATTCTCTTACGAGATCAAAATCCTCCATGATAGGGATCTCCTGAAATCCCCCCACCTGCTCGAACATGCTTTTCTTCATAAAGAGTGCCTGATCGCCGAAGGGCATTTGCAGGATTCTGGCTCTGAGATTGACAACGTTTTCGATAATGCGCAATGAGACGGGCTTCCCGTCGATTGAAAGTCTAAAGGCTCCGGCAACAACTCCTTCCCCCTCCAGCACGCTGATAATCTGTGGGTAGTAACCCTGGGGCAACACGGTGTCCCCATGGAGGAAGAGCACGATTTCTCCTTTCGCCATTCTGGCTCCGACGTTCATCTGTTTGCCGCGGCCAGGTTTCGAGATGACAAGTTTAACGTCCGGCCGCTGGGCAAGCTCGGGAGTTCCATCGATACTACCTCCGTCCACTACAATGATCTCGACATCCTCTGGCGGGTGACAGGATGCGAGGTTACCGGCCAGATTTCCGCGTTCATTCAGAGTAGGGATTACGATCGAAATGGCTGGCGTGATCATCTCTGAAACAAGTCGTACACCGCCGAGAGAGTCATCTCGGCTGCCGCACCCGGGAATCGATCAGGTTCCGAGGATCGGAG
>JAUVSF010000417.1 GCA_030597245.1 Acidobacteriota bacterium | reverse complement strand
GCTTATCTTTCGGGAGGATGTCCTTCCAGGTCGTCATGACCCGTGTCATGACAAGCAGGATGCTTATCTTCCGGGAAGATGGCCTTCCAGGTCGTCATGACCCGTTTCATGACAAGCAGGATGCTTATCTTCCGGGAGGATGACCTTCCAGGTCGTCGTGACCCGTTTCATGACAAGCAAGATGCTTATCCTCCGGGAAGATGACCTTCCAGGTCGTCATTGCGGAGCCGGTTCCCGTTAGGAACCTTATCCTCCACCCTGTAAGCTGTTTCGTACGATACGGAACCCTGGGATCTCAGAGACCGGGGACGCTTGACCTGGTGTCTCCACCACTTCGCACGCAACCTTGTGAAAAAAGCGGGCTCGCTACCAACGTTCTCCTACCAGTTCATATCAGTAGTTTCTACCGAGTCCAGTATCCTGAAGATCCGACCTATTACCGGATGTACGATCCCTCAGGTGTGGAGATAATCATAAGCAGGTGGTCATTCGTTGAGACACTACGCGATTGTTCGAAAACTGGGATTTCAAGCTCATCTGACTCGAATTCAATCTGTTGCACCGATCCTCTCCTCGCGCAGGGTCTTTGGGTTTCATTGGGCGGACTTCCTCTGCCTTCTTAAGTCAGTTTCCTCATACTACCTGGCCACAAGAACCAGCATGAGAGTCCCTGGCTGATAAGGGGTTTCATAACCCAAGGGAGTCCTCTCCAGGGAGGAGTGAAATGATTTTGCTGAAGGCTGTCCTGACAGTAATAGCTTTTCTTTTCTGCATGTGCGCTTGCGGAGATCAGAAGGGAGCAACCCAGGCAATTCCGGATATGCAGCTGGAATTCACCCCTGGTCAATTGACAGGAGCGGAGGTTTGTGGAACCTGTCACATCGACATCTTCTCGGTCTGGCAAAGCTCGCGACACGCACGGTCCGTCTCGAACCCCATCTTTCAGGAAGCTATGGAAGACGCTGTAATCCTCTCGGGAGAGAAGGCTCGACGCTTTTGTCTCAGATGTCATGCACCTGCGGTGACGGTGGCAGAGGATTATGATCTTGAAGACCCAATCGTTCAGGAGGGAATCGGCTGCGACTTCTGTCATTCTCTAACGGGCACTGTGCTCGAGGAACCTCAGAATCCTTTTGTCCTCCAGGTGGGGTCAGTCAAATTTGGTCCGGTCCAGGACGCGGAGTCCAACGCACATGATGTCGGTTACTCGGAATTCCATACGAGTTCCCTGCATTGTGCCGGGTGTCATCAATACACCAACACGCACGGAGTCGAGATTCTCTCGACCTACTCCGAATGGAAGACGTACCAGGCCTCCGGTGGGGACAAGTCCTGTCAGGAGTGCCACATGCCGCTGGTTTTGGCCAGCGTCGTCGATCCCAAAGTCAAGAGAGTTGAAGGTTCCTTCGTGAATCTTCATAAGATGCCGGGAGGACACTCGCGAGACCAACTCACTAAGTCACTGCGTTTGAGAATCATTGAACTGAAGAAGTCTGAGGAGGGGGTGTATGTCAAGGTCCAGTTGAAGAACTCAGGGGCCGGGCATGCTGTGCCGACGGGGAGTCCTTCCCGAAAAGTGGTCCTCAGCCTGCAGGCCGCGACCTCGGGCCAGGCTGAGCCAATAAGAGCACAGAGGGTTTACCAGAGACTCGTGTTGGACTCAGAGGGTCAGCCGATTCTGAAGGATTCCAGACTAATCATAGACGGAGTCAAGGTGGCCAGTGACAACCGAATTGGACCCGGCGAGGAGCGGATTGAAGAGTTTCTCCTCCCGGTATCGGGAGATGGAAACTACACGATCAGGGCTACTCTGACGTACTTGTACTCGCCTCATAATCGTCCTGAGACTGAGACCCGGATTGATTTCTTCTCGGAGGAGAGAAAGCTCCTGGCCCACTGGAAACGGTGATCCTGCTTCCGAGCGTTCATCTGAGACCTGGGGAAAGGAAAAGGGGAAAGAAGTGGAAGAAACAGCGCCGAACTTGATACCAAGACGCGTGATCAACTGGTTATTGGGAACATCCCTGGCCGGCCTTGGAGGTTCCGTCCTTTATCCGGTTTTTAGATTCATCAGTCCTCCTGATATTCCCGAGCCTGCGACTGCAGAAGTTGAAGCAGGTTTCACCAACGATCCTGAGTTGCTTGAACGGGGTTTTAAGATCGTCCGGTTCGGAGCCGAGCCAGTGATTCTCATCCGGGTTGGAGAAACTGATTTTCGGGCTTTCTCGGCTACCTGTACACATCTCGACTGCGTCGTTGAGTTCCAGAAAGAAGAACAGCGTCTCTGGTGTAACTGTCACAACGGTGAGTACAACCTGGCTGGGGGAAATGTGAGCGGTCCCCCTCCGAGACCCCTTCGAGCCTACGCCGTCAATCTGGTTCAAGGCCAAAATGATCAGCCCCAGGCGATCGTTATCTCCAAGAGTTGAGTCATGACGAAATTCCCATTAAAGCTGATTGAATGGCTGGAGGTCCGGGTTCCGTTGGAGCCGTTACGCAAGGCGGTTGAACATAAGACGGTCCCGTCACATCGTTATACGGTTTGCTATTACTTCGGCGGAATGACGCTGTTTCTCTTCTTGATCCAGATAGTGACCGGAATTCTCCTGATGCTCTACTACCGCCCCTCTGCCAGCGAGGCCTTCGAATCAGTGGAATTCATCATGACAAAGGTGCCTTTCGGCTGGTTGATTCGCTCGATCCATTCCTGGTCGGCCAATTTGATGATCTTCTTTGCGTTTGTTCACCTTGTAACGGTGTACTTCATGCGCGCCTACCAGAAGCCGAGAGAAATTACCTGGATGACTGGCTCGGTGATGCTTTTCCTGGCGATGGCGTTTGGTTTTTCCGGCTATCTTCTTCCCTGGAATCAGCTGGCCTTTTTCGCGACCAATGTCGGGACGGACATTGCTGGAGCGGTCCCTGTCATTGGCGAGTATATTGTGCGCTTCCTTCGGGGCGGAGACAGGGTAGCGGGAGGAACGCTCTCTCGCTTCTACGGATGGCACGTCGCGATTCTTCCAGCCATCACAACCGGAGTTCTAGGGATACACCTCATTCTCGTACAAATGCAGGGGATGAGTACGCCTCCCTCGCTGGAGCAAGAAGCCAGGAAACATCGACCGATGAGGTTCCTTCCCGACTTTCTTCTTCGGGATCTCTTCGGCTGGACCCTGGCCCTGGCCTTACTGGCGACTCTGGCTGCATTTTCCCCCGGGGAACTGGGCGTGAAAGCAGATCCCTTTGCACCCGCTTTCAAAGACATCAAGCCCGAGTGGTACTTCATGTTCATGTTCGAAACCCTTAAGGTCATGCCGGGTGGAGAATTCCTGGGTATCGAGTATGAGGCGATTCCTATTCTGCTCTTCGGGTTGGGGGGACTCATACTTTTCTTTGTCCCATTTTTCGATAGGAAGGCTGCCGGCGGTACCGGTTTCTGCATTGCGGGGTTGATAATTACAGCCTATGTCGTAGGCATGACGGCTTGGGGCTACCGTTCGTTCCTGCCAATCCTGATCTTACTGTTCACCGCGCTTGTGATCTTTCTTTTCAGGTACCCACTGAGAAAATTGAGAAAGAAGGGGGAATGAGACAGCTGACCGCAAGACGTGTATCGCTGATCGTATTGTTGGCCGGCGCGAGTTTGATGGCCCAGGATCAGAGTTCCTGTGTTACATGCCATCTCGACGCTGCTTTTTTCGACGAGGATCGGATCGCGATCGTCCAGGAGTTTGAATCTGACGTTCATTCCAAAGTCGGGCTCTCTTGCCACGACTGCCATGGAGGGAATCCGGATCAATCGGTGGCGGATGACTTTGTCGCTGCAATGGACACCGAGTTCAGGCCTAATCCTTACCGTGGGTCGCCCACTCGGGCCGAAGTTCCGTCCTTCTGTGGCCATTGCCATTCCGACGCGGTTTACATGAGACGTTTCAGACCCGACATCCGCGTGGATCAAGAACAAGAGTATTGGACGAGCTATCATGGCAAGAGTCTCAAGAATGGAGATACCAAGGTCGCCACCTGTATCGACTGCCATGGCGTCCACGGGATTCTAGGGGCCAGGAACTCGTCCTCGCCTGTCTTCCCCAGGAACGTGGCCCAAACCTGTGCCCGGTGCCACGGTGATTCCGAGTTCATGGCAGGCTACACGCTCCCAAGTGGTGACCCGCTCCCGGTCGATCAGTTCTTGCTCTGGCAAGCCAGTGTTCATGGACAGGCGCTGCTTGAAAAACAACAGCTATCGGCTCCTACGTGTAACGACTGCCACGGGAACCATGGAGCCACCCCGCCCGGAGTTGATTCGATCTCATTTGTCTGCGGACACTGTCATGGGCGAGAAGCAGAACTCTTCCGAGAAAGCACGAAGCAGGAGGGCTTTCAAACCCACAACATGTGCATCGCAGATGCCGGAGCCGACGGCTGCGAGGCTTGTCACGTTGAAGACTCCAGCGTCGCACCTGTTACGAACTCACCTTCTTTCACCGAGTGTGCGACCTGCCACGGGAATCATGGTGTCATGCGGCCCACCCTGGCCATGTTCGGGCGTCTGCCGGAAACCCCCTGCTCATACTGCCACGAACTTGCCGGTCCAGATGACTCTTCCATTCTCCCTGGAGGTGGGAGTGACTATCAGGCGGCCCGGGAGGAGGTTCTGAGTCAAGCGGCTTCTCTAGGGTTGGCTGGGGAAGAACTTTTCAACTGGCTTGTGGATCGAGCTTTGGAGTTGCCGAATCACACGTTG
>JAUVSF010000645.1 GCA_030597245.1 Acidobacteriota bacterium | reverse complement strand
GCGCCTCTGCGTGAAAAGAAATTCAGCTCACGCCAAGCCGCAAAGAACGCAAAGAGAGTATGAGGTTTTTCGATGGCCGCTTTGTCGATGCCCTGAAAACCCTTAGCGGACTTGGCGCCTTTGCGTGAAATACATTATAGAATGACGGCGCACCTGAACAGTTGAACGCAAAAGGCGGAATGAGAAGCTACAAAGGTCTAATCGTAGTAGCCGTTTTTCTGGCGATCTGGCTCATCCCTGTGCCGGCAGGCCTTACGCCGCAGGCCTGGTTACTGTTTGCGATTTTCTCAGCCACTATCGCGGGGCTGATTGTTCGTCCCATCCCCATGGGTGCGGTGGTTCTGGTAGGCATAACGGTATCCGCTCTTTCGGGTGCTGTGCCGTCTTCCAGTGCATTGAAAGGATTCTCAAATCCGACGATCTGGCTGATCGTCGTCGCGTTTCTATTTGCCCGAGCTTTCATCATCACCGGCCTGGGCAGCCGTGTAGCCTTCCTGTTCATCAGCGTTTTCGGCAAGCACACTCTGGGACTGGCCTACTCACTGGTACTGTCTGATCTCGTGATTGCGCCGGCTACACCGTCGAATACCGCACGGGCGGGCGGCATCCTTTATCCTATTTGCCGCAGCCTCGCTACCAGCCTTGGCTCCGAACCGGGCAAGACCTCCCGTAAGATCGGGGCCTATTTGGTGAAGACAGTGTACCAGTGCGATCTGGTAACTGCGGCCATGTTCATGACTGCCATGGCAGCCAATCCTTTAGCTGCCGAGTTTGCGTCAGAGGTAGCCGGTGTAGAACTGACTTGGGGTATTTGGGCTCTTGCCGGCTTGTTACCGGGCCTGATCTCCCTGGCGGTGATTCCCCTGGTTCTTTACAAGCTCTACCCACCTGAGATCCGCAGGACACCTGAGGCGCCGGAGTGGGCCCGCCGGATGCTAGAGGAAATGGGACCGGTCAGAAGAGAGGAGAGAATCCTCATGCTGGTCTTCCTCGGTGTCTTGACGGCTTGGGCGACTTCACAGTTCCATGGGGTTCATCCCACTGTGATCGCATTTGGAGGCGTATCGACACTACTGATCTTCGGAGTGCTCAAGTGGAAAGATGTACTCGGGGAAAAGGGAGCCTGGGACGCTCTGATCTGGTTCGGAGGCCTCGTGATGATGGCGGGGCAACTTAACGAACTCGGCTTTATAAGGTGGTTCGCTGAAAATGTTTCGGGATATGTCTCAGGGATGCCCTGGCTTGTGGCGTTGATCGTCCTGCTGCTGGTCTATTTCTATTCCCACTACGGTCTCGCGAGCATGACAGCCCATGTCACAGCGATGTATCCGGTCTTTCTGGTGGCCGCAATCGCGGCGGGTGCGCCCCCACTGCTTTCCGCTTTGGCATTTGCCTACTTTTCCAATTTGAATGCTGCGATGACCCATTACGGAAGTGGCCCGGCACCGATCTATTTTGGGTCGGGATATGTTGAGTTATCCGATTGGTGGAAACTGGGTTTCATTATCTCGGTGGTGAACTTGATCATCTGGATCGGGATAGGCTTTCCCTATTGGAAACTGCTTGGCCTCTGGTAGCTGGGAAACGAGGATTCAGGCCACCAGGGCACAAAGGACACCAAGGGTAAGAAAGAAGACTTAGTGTCCCTGGTGCCTTGGTGGCGAACTCGTCGAACCCTCGAGACTAAGCCGTACTAACCTCCAGCAAGTCACTGGCGGCTGTCTGGCCTGCCTTGTCTACAGTAAGCACTCGATAAGCATGCTGCTTGCCTCCCTCCACCGTGTCTTCGAATGTGAAAGGAGCCTTGGTTGTCTGCGGTTGGTGATCCACACGACCCACGGGCTGGTCATCGCGCTGAATCTCGTAGTAATCGATCGGGTTCTGAGCTGCGTAGGCGGTCTGCCATGAGAGCTGAACCACCGGCGTTCCATCGCGGTTTTCAACTGCTGCCACTGCCTCGCGAGGAGCCCCCAGCGGCTGGTGTTCAACCTGAAACCAGTTCGTTACTCCTTCTCGTGCCTTCGCTCCCAAGTTCTCGATCTCATCGCGATCACCTTCGCTGAGAGACTCCGGACGGATCTGAGCAGCCGACAGGTTCTGTGTCAACTGACAGCGCTGATCGTCGTTGTCAATGTGGCCGATGCCAATGATGGCTGTACCGACGCCCGGCGTAGCGAGCGCATATTCAATCAGCGGACGACTTGGCAGGTCGGGAGTTCCCACCACTCGGACTACATCCTCAGGAGTCCGTGACCAGCGCGGCTCCTTGGTGTACATCGCCCCGTCGGCGAAGACCTTCATTGCAATCATACCCACGTTCTTCGCCTTCGCCACCGGCATCGTGTTGTACTGGTGATTCAAGTAGCGACGGTCATTGGCATTGATCGCAATCAGCATTGCGTCGATCAGGTTGTCCTCAGCGTCACGCTGCAGGCACTCCATCATCACCGGTGATGAGAAGTGGCCGGTGATTCCGATATGGCGGATCAGCTTCTCCTCCTTCGGATTCAATCCCGTCCGGTTGGTTCCGTCGCGGTAGTCACGGAGAGCCGCCAGAGCCCCTATCCGCTCAGCCTCGGGATCAGTGTCGTCGAGTCCCAGGAAGATCGCTTCAACTTCGGCCATGGTGTTCAGATTGTGAATCTGGAAAAGATCAACGTAGGCTCCCTCCGGGTAACCGCCTTGACCGTCACCAAAGATCTGCGACAAGGTTCGCCGCAGGTCGTCAACGGCCTTGGATCCGGCCGGCCCCTGGCTCCGATCGGGGACATCCGGGTGTGAACCTTTGGCGTGACGGACCATCGTCTTGCTGGCCAGGTAGAGCGAACGGCGCTTAATCTCGTCGTAGTTGGCCTGCCCGGGGACCAGGTTTATAGCTCGAAACGCTTTGCCGAAGTTCTCCTGGCTCGGACCGTAGACGTTCGATGTGTCAAGGTAG
>JAUVSF010000496.1 GCA_030597245.1 Acidobacteriota bacterium | reverse complement strand
GCCTCAGGGCTGCCGGGCCGGCTGGCGCGAGCGAGACGCACTGCATAGCGTGTTACGTCTTCCGAGGCAGGGATCTTCCGTATCAATTCCTGGTAGTTCAGGATTTCGTCACCTGAAACGACCTGTTCGACAGCTTCCGGTGGTTTTCCAGTGGTCCGGTTGACCACATCGATCTCCTCCTGTTCGCCCAGGTAATCGATGACTATGTTCAACATGAAACGGTCTAGTTGGGCTTCAGGAAGCGGGTAGGTGCCTTCCAACTCGATCGGATTCTGAGTGGCGAGGACGAAGAACGGAGGCTTCAGGGTATAGGTCTTTCCAGCGACCGTAACCTGCTTCTCCTGCATTGCTTCCAGAAGAGCGGCCTGGGTCTTCGGAGGCGTTCGATTGATCTCGTCGGCCAGAACAAGATTCGAGAAGATTGGCCCCGGTATGAACTCCAGGTGCCTCTTGCCCGTGCTGCGGTCTTCTTCGATGATCTCGGTGCCGGTGATGTCGGCCGGCATCAGGTCGGGCGTGAACTGGATCCGCTTGAATGAAAGCCCAAGGGTTTTGGCAATTGTGCTGACTAACAGGGTTTTGGCGAGGCCGGGCAGTCCGGTGATCAAGGAGTGCCCGCCGACGTAAATAGCGGTCAGGACCTCCTCGATGACCTCGTCCTGGCCGACGATGATCTTGCGCAACTCTACGAGAATCCGCTTCTGGGAATCGAGCATCGAATCGATTTGCTGGGCGATCGGCTCCTCTTGCGTTTCAACTTCTGGGTTCATTCGGTTCTCCTTGCTTCTGCTCTAGTGAGTCAGTGCGTACACAATGTAGTTGATTCCAAACTTATAGGCTTCGTTCGAGAGTTGAAGTGGGACTAGGCTCTGGTCTGACCATTCCCAGTAATCTCCGATATCGTTATTGAAGTTGGCCACCACTTGAAGCCGCCCTTTATCGTCGGACATCCCATAGAATTCGGGGACCCCAGGGACAGGGTAGGGCGTAACCATATCCAGGCTTTCGATGTTATAGAAACAGTTGAAAACGGGGTGTTCGATGGTCAGTCTCTCCATAGTCCTGTCAGGAAACACCTTATTCATACAGGAGGAAAAGTTGTGCCACTCACCCGGGGCATCCCTGAAGTCGTCGAAAATGACGAAGCCGCCTCTGAGCAGATACTCTCGCAGGTTGTCTGTTTCCGCCTCAGTACAGTTCCAGTAGCCTGGTTCGCTGACGTAGAGGATCGGGTAATTCATGATTCGCGGGTCGTCAAGATCAAGAATCAAGTACGATTCCTCGGTTGTCTCGATCGTGGTGAGCTCGGACAGGATCTTCAAGAAGTTCCTTTCGGCTCTCGGGTAGTCGTGTTGCCAGGGCGGAGTGCCCCATGGGCCACCCATCCATGAACCGATGAAACCGTTGTAACGGATACGGACGAAGTTGAAGACATTTGGGTCGATCCTGGCTTGCTCTGTCTCCAGGTCGAAACCATTTCCGGGCCAGACCATCAACGCCAAAGCCACCAGGAGAATTGCCGAATGCAGGAAGAACTTCGCTTTCTTCATTGTCGTACCAACTCCAAAAGCAGTCTCTGCGCATCATCAAAACCGGGTGCGATTTCCAGCGACAACAGTACCTGTTTCCGAGCCTCAGATGTTTCGCCGGTTTGAGACAGCGCCGTCGCCAGACTGTAGTGTGCATCGGCCCGGTCCACCGGATTCAGTGCCAGCAGGACCTTGAATTCGCGAACCGCCGTTTCGGCGTTATTGAGGTCCATGTAGAGGGCTCCAAGGTTCTGATGCAATTCCGGGGAAAGAGGATCGAGATACAAAGCCTCTTCCAGGGCCTGGGCAGCCTCCTCGAGCCTCGAGTACTTGCGCAGGAGTTGCGAAAGCTGCAATGCGTTCTCGAGAGAGAGCGGTGACCGATGCCACCAGGATTGGAGGACGGCTATGGCCTCCTCTTCCTCTTCTTCGTCAAGCAAGAGCTTACCGAGTAGCGGGTAGGGGCTGTCCGGACCTGCATGCTGCGGAAACAGCTCAATCGCTTTCTGCAGGTAGGGAATTGCAGCCGGCTTCTGATCCTCGGAAATCAGGGTCCTGGCCATCCCCAGATTAAGAAAGTAGCTGTCGGGCTTCTCCAGCAGAGCTGCTTCCAGATCTTCACGCCCGTTCAGGGATTCGGTCGGTTCTTCGAGCCGTGCCGCCAGAGGCTTGAGCACTTGCTCTACCTCTGCGGTGAAATCGGCGTCCACCTCTTCAACCGATTTGCCAAGAACTTCCGTAAATACCTCGTCGGTGGTCTTCCCTTCACCGTACTGGATCAGCATCTCACGGATTCGCTCCATTCCGTAAGCCTGCTCCAGATACTTGCAAACCCAGCCGGCCTGCAGGTAGCTGAGGCCCAGTTGCTGCCCGGAGTTCGGGCGGACAAAACCGGAATTAAGGTCAGCCAGGGGAAGGAGCTTACCATCCTCCCAGGCACGGACATACGCGATGTTGATGTCGTCGCCCCAGCCGGGTCCACCTTCCCTCTCATCCACCATGGACAGGCCCTCAGTTAACCACCTTGGGACGCGATTTTTACTCAATGACAGGGTGACCACATGAGCGACCTCATGCCATAGGGTTGACGCCCAGTGAAACTGTCCCTTGGGACGAGCAGAGGGGGAGTCCATCGCTACGACACGGCCGAAGGTTGCCCCGAGTGCACCCAGTCCCGGCATTCCCAGGGTTCGAACGGCGAAGTCCTCATGGTCGGAGTACATTTCGAAAACAACTTTGCCTTCCACCGGGTGGCCGTATCTTTCTTGCAGAGTTACCAAAGACCTTTCCAGTAATTCTTCCACATAAGGTCGTAGAGCGTCGGCCTCTTTCTGATGAAGTCGAATCTTGAAATGTTGTGTCTCGAAGAGTTGGAAACGGTCGAGACTGTCAATGAGGCGCAGCGTATTGACGGTCCAGATGTTATAAGGGTCGCTGGCGTATGACTCCTCGAGAGCGGCAATCCCTTCTTCCGCTCGGCCCAGGCGCAGCAGATTAATACCCTTCGAAGCCAGTGCCGACCAACTCGTGGGGTTCAGCTCAAAAGCTTTTCCGTAGAACTCGACGGCTTCTTCCTGGCGTCGCTTGGTAACGGCGAGATCACCTAGAAGCTCATAGAGCCCACCGTCACGAGGATTGACGCTGAGGACTTCTTGTTTCGCCTTTTCAAACTCCTCAGGGCTCTCGGTGAAATAGGCTAGTGCGCATTTCAGCTCCAAGAGTTCAAGGTTGCCGGGGGCTTGTTCGAATCCCTGGTCCAGGAGTTCAGCAGCTTTACTCCAATCCTCCTCTTGCAAGGCCAATGCAACCCGGTAGGAGAGCACGTGTGGGTTGTCAGGTGCGCGTGTGATCGCTTCATCCAGGGCCTGCGATGCGGCGCCTGACTTCGACTGGTCGCGGAAGCTTTTCGAAAGACCGAGAAAGACGTCGGCTTCTCCCCAACGGGTCGGTTTCTCAGCGCCCGATTTCGCTTTGAGAGCATCCCCAAAGATCGATTCGGCCTCAGCGGGGTTGTACTTCTCGAGGTACAAGTTTCCCCAGTCAACGAAAAGAGACATCGGGAGTTCGTCTCCCTGAGACGCCTCGATGTAGACCTGATTAGCCGCCTCCCACCTCTGCAGGTACCAGAGGGCATAGGCTACTTGCCCCATGTCTTCCGGGGGCAAAGCCGAACCTCTGAAACGCACGAGCCTTCGGGCCGCTACTCGGGCTAGATCGAATTGTCCGAGGGTATCGTGAGCTTCGATTGTGAGACGGAGTTGGAATGGATTCGGGTTTGAAAGCCTGGCCAGTTTCTCGGAAGCCTTTCGGTAGTCTCCACGCTCCAGGAGGATCAGAGCCTCGCTCGACCCGGACTCGGCGGGTTGGGCGAAGGTTAGGGCAACCATTGAGATCAGGATTAGTGAAGCCAGAAGAAACGGAGACTGCGTAGATGCGGGGCTGGGAGCCCCGCTGTCGGCGGGGACCAGGGCGTCGCGGAACTCATGCCGTCCCGTAAACGGGACTCTCTTCATGTGGTT
>JAUVSF010000338.1 GCA_030597245.1 Acidobacteriota bacterium | reverse complement strand
GAGCAAGGTGCTGGCTCGCCTCCTGCATGGAATCTCCCAGAATTGACCGCCAGATGCTCAGTCCGGGGTGGACTTTCACCATCACTTTTTTGTCGCGGTACTTGATTCGAGCCGCATTTGACTCGGGTACTCCCATCGGCTTCCCGTCAAACCAACTCCAGCCCCAGAGGTTCTTCTTTTCGAGTGTCCGATATTGAAAGTCTCGAATTCGCTGGTAAACGGGATGAGAAGGATCCATGTCAATTGAATTAAAGTGGGGCATGATTCGATAGCCCATTGCACTCCCTTTGCTGATGAATTCTCTGGCTTTCTCACTTGCCTGGTAGGTCGGATAGTTTTCGTCGTAGGGATCGGTCCTCCAGTCCGGGAAGTGGATCAGGACCGTTTCGGGGGCAACTCTCCTGGCTAACGCATCGAGGATTTCAGTTTCTCCAGGGCACCAGGAAATGGCCATTCGAACGTGCTGTATCCAGTCTTTCCGAAGTTGCTCCTCCTGAGCCAGGTTGTAGGCCTCCCACAACCACTCGCGATAGTCGGCTGCCGGCACTTTCCAGTCACCGTTGAATACGTTGATCCTCCAGGTCAGGCCACCTGCGGCCAGGTTGTCATCGAGCGGGCCGTACGCTTCAGTGTCCAGGCCAATCGTGTTGGGCCCATCCTGTCCACCGACTTGCAGGGCCTTGTAGCGGTACCGGGCATCTCGAGTGTGAATCCAGAAGCCGGAGGATTTGGACTGGAGGATTGCCAGACCAGCCTCCCAGGACATGGGCCACGCCCAGTGTGAGTCCTGGATCAGGTTGTCACTAAGGGGCAGCTTCACTCCCTGGAAGAAAGGGGCGACTAGTTCCAGGCCCGGCCTGATTCCCCGGATATTCCAACGGCAGGCACGCACCCCGGGCCGGGAGGGATACGCCGAAGGTTCGATTAGCAGGTCCCCGGTTTCCGGGCAAACTGAAATGGTGACGACTCCATCCCCCTTGTAGCTCTGGTATAACACTTCCGCTCTTAATGGTGAGACCTGCCTCACCACAGCTTCGCCCAGATCGCTCTCCCCGACTTCAGCAATGTCTTTGTGCGGGTAAACGAGTTCGAGAGTCTTACGGGTTGTGGAGTCTGCCTCCAGGTATTCTTCACCTGAGTGCCGGTTCTTCAGAGAAGTTAGCCTGCCGGAATCCACGATCGCTTCCATTGTGCTCGTTGTGACAGTCACACGCTTCCCGGTGACCACGAGAGTGGATTCACGAGTTTTGCTTACTGTTGCTCTTGGGTGCGGGGCTGACACAGGTTCGGATGAGCTTGCCGCCATGACGGCTGCCCCGGTTGTCCCTTTAAGAAAGCCTCTTCGAGAGAGAGTGATTGATCCTGACATCGTTGCGCTCCTGTTAAATCAAGCGTTTGAATGAATTCAGCCGGTGTTTCCACGGCTGCCTGCTGCGCTCGTCTTTTTTCAAGCCTCGTCCCACTGGCTGAGGATGTACGCCCTTGCCCTTGCCAGGGCAGGTTCCGGGCTATCAGTTGCACCAGATTCCACGGTGAGCCAGCCCGAATAGCCATGGTTCTTGAGTTTCCTGAAGCCGGGCCTGTAATCAAAGGGAAGGGATCCGGGTTCGGTCCTCCTCTCGCCGTCAGCCATGTGAACGTAAGCGGTGTATTTCCCGAATTGTTCCAGAGTCCTGGAGATGTCGTCTTCTTCCATCTGCATGTGGTAGAAGTCTGAGAGCAGCGCAAAGCCAGGTTCTCCCACTGATTCAATGATCCTGGCACCGTGGCCTTGCCGGTTCATGTAGTGGGTCTCCTTCCGCGTCAGAGGTTCCAGCAGGATCATCACGCCGGTCCGGCTGACATCCGGTGCCAGCTGCTTGAGGCCTTCGACGAGAATTCCATCTTCGAGCCCTGTGTCGGTACCCTGTTCAAATCGACAGGGGCCGAATGTGGGGACCTCTATTACCCCCATGGCGCCGAGTTGCTGAGCCAGTTCCAGGCGCTCCCTGTCCAGTTCAATTGCTGCGGCACGAATTTCCGGGTCGGGGTCCAGCAGTTTGATCGATCCTACGATCGCACTTACGGAGATGCCTGTATCGCTGAGCTGTTGGAGTATCTGATCGGCAGATGGTTCCAGGTACACCGGGCCAAGTTCAATGCCCTGGTATCCCAGCCGCGACAGCAACTCCGCACGAGCCCTCAGATCGCTTTCGGGAAATGGGCCGCGCACCGCGAGTCGGACACTCTGGCGCTGAGGCGTTGGCCTTGAGGTACAGGCCAAAGAGGGCAGTGTGCACATTGCCACTGCATGACTCAGGAATCTCCGTCTTGGGTATTTGCCGTCTTCCAACCTGGGCCTCCTTTCAATCGCACCTGGCGACGGTCTCAGAACTTGCAAGTCCCGGCTATTTGACAACAGGAGTCCCCGGCGGACAAGACCCTGCTCACGATTTTCAGAAGAGAAGGCATTTTGTCGAACCGGGATCTTGACAGCGTACTGTGCAATATGCATACTGCATGCATGGCGACGAAAACGATTTCTCTTCATCTGGAGGCGTACAACAAGCTCAGAGCAGCCCGCCGCTACCCTGGCGAGTCCTTCAGCCAGGTCATCCTCAGAGCGCAGTGGCGGGAGGATTCACTGACGGCCGCTGAATTGCTGAAGCACTGTCGTCAGGGTGCCCATTTCTGCGAAGAAGACTTGAGCCGCATCGAGCAACTGAAGCAAGACGACCGACCACCGGAGGACAAATGGGAAAAGCATTAGTCCTCGAGACGACTTTCTTGATCGATTTAGAGAGGGAAGTTCTGCGCCGGTTGTGTGGACCGGCCTCAGAGTTTCTGGATCGGCGTCGTGATGATCAGCTCTGCGTTACCTTCGTCTCGGTCGGCGAGATGGCCGCCGGCCCGACGGCGGATCGAAAGGAGCGGTGGGAAGACTTCTTCCGCCCCTTTCGAATCCTGACTCTGACCATGGAGGCTTGTTGGGAATACGGGAAGGCTTACCGGCATCTTGCCGCCAATGGGCAGTTGATCGGTGGAAACGATTTATGGATCGCAGCTACGAGTCTGGCCCATGGTATGCCTCTGGTCACCCGCAACGGGGATCATTTCAAACGAGTCCCCGGCCTGGAGGTCATTTCCTACTGAAATCTGCGACTCGGCTGCGCCCGCAGGAAATCCTCTGCATGGCTGAGTTTTGCCGCCTCTGACGGTAACTCCAAGTCGAGGTATAACCTGTTCTTTCTTCCGCTCATTCACATCTTGGGGTGTATGGTCTTGCCACACTGTCTCGGACCGAGGATAGCGGTTACTGGGAAATACTCCATAACCTTCGACTCGCGTTCTTAGTTGTCTCTCGGCCAGACTCATCCTTGTAATCTAAGAAATGGACTTCTTATTTACAAGGCTAATGGGTTCTGGTCCCGGCCATGAAATCGATGAGTTCTTCGATCGTGTTCATTTCTCTTCTCGAGTGTGTCTATGACGGGAAGCACTTGCCAAAAGCCAGGAGGAACCGAGGAGCGCCCCGCAATCGAATCCTCCGTGTCAGCAGGGCCCACGGGAGACTTCGCTCTTTGGCGAGAAAGCCCAGCCAGGTACGGCTGTCAGCCGTGACGTGCAGGTCGGCTTCCCCAAGGTGTCTCTCCTTGACCCGTAAGGTCTTGTTCTCAATGGTGACAGTCGCTTTGTGCTTTTCCTCGCCGGTAAATGTGAAGTGGTAGGTGGCTGTCAGTCCCTCGGACTGATTCTTCTGGAAAACCAGGGGCAGTCCTTCGAGGAATCCCTTAATCGAGGTTGGGTGCAGGCTCCCACCGACAGGTTTGACCGTCTTGTGAGGAAAACGCCGAGTGACATGGGCCTCGGCATCTGAACCCGGAACGACGTAAATTGTTTCCTTCTTCTCTTGAAGGGGCTTGACCGTTTCTTGGAGGTAACCCTTCCGGTCGGTTAAGAAAGGAGCGATCACGTCCTCGCCGGCGGGACACACGGCCATGCAGTAGGCCGCCTTGTAGTTGGCTCCGAAAGAGAGGCTCTGCCACATGGAAGCGGATTCTGCGGCGCTCACTTTGTGTCGGTAGTCAGGGGCGTCTTTGCTTTCCACGACCAGTTCGACCCAGTCCGTGAAACCTCCCATGAACTCGCGGTAGTTGTGAGTGTAGCAGGCGGAGAAACTGAATTCGCCATCGGGTGAGATGGCCCCCACTGGACAGGCCGCCACGCCCCGCTTGCACTCCAGGCAAGGGTTGTAATCGATGGGATGATCCTGTTTTTCGACCCGGGCGTCCGTCAGCACGGTACCGAGGAGGGTGAGGTTGCCGCACTTGGGATGGATGATGTTGCGGTGGATTCCCATCTGACCCAGACCGGCCGCAACGGCGACCGGTTTGTGAGAGACTACCCAGATTTTTCCGGGAAAGCGCTCCATTTCCATGGGGAACCCCATCGAGGGCGCTATGGCTCGAACCCCTTTCTTCTCTAACGCGGCAACGATCTTGCGGGAAACCTCGTTGACATGGTCTCCAGTGTGATGAAATTCGAGATTGGCCACGGAGCGAGCCGGGTTTCGGATCGGCTCCCGGTTCATGCGGCAGACAAAGCTGATGAGCGTCCTAGTGCGCGGAAAATAACCAAGGATATCGTTCCTTTGATCGGCCATTTCGACACGCTCGATTTCAACGAAGCCAACGTCGTCGGCTCCGGCCTCCAGACAGATCTGGCGCAGTTGGTCCGAGTCGAATACTCCCTGGGTCTGCTCGGCTCCTGTTTTTTGTTGGACAAGTTGGACAAGTCTCACCGTTGGGTGCTCAGCAAGTTGCATGGAATCCTCCTATGAATGTGTATATACAATTATCGGGTCAAAAAAACTCTTTCTCACCCTTCATGGCATCGCTCTGACCTTTTCTGCGGCGCTCACAACCGCTTCTACTCCAGGCGCGCCCAGTAACTCCTTTACTGTGTTCTGGGCTTCTGCCCAAGCCGGTTCAGCCTTCTCGAGAAGCCGCCGGCCGTCAACAGTTAACCGAAGCTGATGGGCGCGGGCATCTGTTTCGTCGTCGATGGCTTCTATCCACCCCCGGTTTCGCATTCGGACAACATTTCGGCTCACAGTAGAAATCTCCATCTTCAGTCGGCGGCAAATCTCTGCGGGGCGAGCCAGGCCCAGGCGTGCGATTACGACCAGCATGTTGAGCTGGCTTGTCTTGATACCCAGGGGGCGCAGAGCGTCGTCGTAGATCCTGGTAACAACCCGGTTCAGGAGCCTCATTCGGACTCCAATGCACTCCTGAGCGATAAGCTCGGGGATCGTCTTCTGCTTTTCTGTTCTGGTCATCTTTTTAGTTGTATATACAATAGTATGCTCCGTCAACAAAAAAGTTTCCATCTTTCTCGATCTATTTTGGGTGTTTCTGGAAGAGGCATTTGCGCTATAGAGTTTGGCGAGATTAACCACCAAATCACGAAAGCACTGAGAATTCCTTGAGATTTTGTGCCAGGAACTTGCGTAGAATGAGTTTCGAAGAAGGGGAAGAAGGGGAGAAGAAGAAAGGGAAGAAAGGGACAGTCTGGTTCTTACCACCATGTCGAGAAGAAAGGGACAGTCTGGTTCTTACGTTCTCGGCCCAGGAGCTTGGCCAAGCCT
>JAUVSF010000719.1 GCA_030597245.1 Acidobacteriota bacterium | reverse complement strand
GGCAGAGGTCGAGGGTTTGGCTGAGATGCTTTGGGGGCCAGAGGGAATTGTAGAGAAGTCTGAGGCAACAGCAAAGGCCCTCACGGTTGCAGGTAAGAACGTTTCTGATCTTAACCGCCTGGTTCAGCTGACGATACGGAAGTTCCAGGCGTTTGGTCGACGAGGGAGCATTTCCCGATGGTGGCCCGTTCCGCCTGAAGATTTCCCGAAGCCAGGTGACATCGCGAAGACAATTCAGGAGTTGAAGTGGCGAGTTCCCGAAGCTCAGCATGACCTTATCCAACTTGAACAGGAACGCCTGGAGGTTCGAGCGCTCAGGTCGAATACGTTGGCTGATCTGAGGGTGGTCTACCCGGGTGAGGGCGGGCGAGAAACTCGAAATGTTGCTCGTGAGCTGCTGAGTACCCGGCGGGAATTGCTTGACCGATTGATCAAACTTTACGGTCGGTACTCGAACCAACTCGTTGAGCTTGAGACGAGCTCTCGCCATTTGCTCAGCGAGTTGGATGGAATCGCGAGTTTTCTCTATGAACAACTCCTGTTCGTACGTAGCGTGCCTCGTCCAATCGTTCCGCAAATAGGGGATACCTTCGAAGCTTTTCTATGGCTGATTTCCCCAGCAGAATGGGCAGCTGCCTTTAGGGCGATTTATGAAGGATTTGCCGAGTTCTCGGCTAAAGGGTTGGGCTCCGTTCTAGTACTGCTGTTTCTTATTGGTCTGCGCCGGTGGATGCGGCGGCGAATCGCAGCTTTGGCCAAGCGCGTTTCGAATCCACTTACCGACACCTACCGAGCTACATTGGAAACGCTGGCTTATACCCTGCTCCTGGCTGCCCCACTGCCTTTGTTCCTCTATCTCGCCGGTGGCTTCCTCTCCAGAACCGCGTCTTCGCCATTCCTCTTCTCTGCTGCTGAGGCGTTGGGCTATATTGCCTGGATCGTCGCTCTTTTTGAAATCAATCGGCAGGCTCTGGTGCCCGGAGGACTGACCGAAGCTCACTTTGGCTGGCCCCGCGTCGTCACACGCCCGATCTACCGAGGGTTCCTGATAGCCGAAGCCGTGTGCCTGCCTCCACTTTACTTTGCTATCCAATTTGCGATGGCTGGAATGGAATTCAATAGTCCGGATCAGTTTCAGATTTACAACAACTCGCTCGGTCGAATCATTTTCGTCGTAGCGATGAGTGTTCTAGGTTTCTCTCTTCTGGGCCTTTTTCGCCCCCGGAAGAGGGCAAGCTCGGCTGTTGACAGCGAACACTCCAGTAGATTGCACCGTATCTACATGTATGCGTATCCGGTGATTGTGTTGACGACTCTTATCCCAGCTGTTCTCGCGATTCTTGGCTATTATATGACGGCGTTCTTGCTGGGCTACCAGATGCTACGGACCTTGTGGCTGGTGGCTGCATTGGCCTTGCTCAGTCGTCTATTGCTGCGGTGGCGAACCTGGAGTAAGAGGGAGACTTCCTCCGGGACTCAAGAGGAGGCTGAGGGTGTCGCCGGCACAACATTGCCGGGGGCCGAGGCTCAGGTCCGGGCGCTTTTCCGCTTTGTTGTTGTCCTGTGTGCAGTGATCGGCCTTTTTTCCATTTGGTCTGATGCGGTGCCCACGCTTCAGATTATGAAGCGGGTACAAGTGTGGCCGACAGTCACTCTTCTTGAGGATAAGGAAACTGCGAGTTTCTATATCAGCAGTCAAGACGCCGCTGAAAAAGTGGTTTCGAAAGATGCTGAAACAAGTGCTTCCGACTCAGAGACAGTTGCTGTTCCTTTGTCTCCGGTAGTCACGGGGAGTTCTAATGAGACCGCGGTTGAAGATGTTGGCTCCGAGCCCCTCACCCTTTGGTCCGTATTAAAAGCGCTTTTAGCACTCCTTATCACATTGATGCTGGTGAAGAATATTCCCGGGTTACTGGAGTTAACGCTGCGGAAACGAAGTCTCCTTGACCTTGGATCGAGAATCGCCCTGGGGACCCTGGTCCGTTACGCGATCATCATATTTGGAGTGAGCATGTCTTTCAGCCTGCTTGGGATATCCTGGTCCAAGATTCAGTGGCTCGCAGCGGCTCTCACCTTCGGTCTCGGTTTTGGGTTGCAGGAGATTGTCGCAAACTTCATTTCTGGTCTGATCCTCTTGACAGAACGTCCGATACGCGTAGGTGATGCGGTCAGTATCGGCAACCTTCAAGGCCGTGTGACCCGGATCCAGATCCGGTCCACGACCGTCACGCTCTGGGATCGAAGCGAGATGATTGTCCCGAATAAGGAGTTTGTGACCAGCAAACTGATCAACTGGACACTTTCCGATTCGAGGCGCAGGATGGACATCCCTTTGTTTGTTACCTATG
>JAUVSF010000178.1 GCA_030597245.1 Acidobacteriota bacterium | reverse complement strand
TGCCCGAGAAAGTCAGAGTGGGGCTTGTGCAGATGCGTTGCAGTACTCAGCCCGAGAGGAACATGGAGCGGACCCTCGACCTGATCAACGACGCTGCAGAATCCGGTTGTCAGGTCGTGTGCCTCCAGGAGCTGTTTCGAAGTCTCTACCCTTGCCAGGAGGAAGACGAGAGAAGATTCGATTTGGCAGAGACGATTCCGGGACCGACGACCGAAGCACTTGGCTCGCTGGCCAGGAACCTCGAACTCGTGATCATCGCCTCGATCTTTGAAAAGAGAACCGAAGGCATCTACCACAATACGGCCGTGGTCTTGGATCAAGATGGGTCTCTGGTCGGAAAGTACCGTAAGATGCATATCCCGGACGATCCTTACTATTACGAGAAATTCTACTTCACCCCGGGAGACCTGGGCTTTCAGAGCCATTCTACGAGCCGAGGTCGTCTTGGCGTTCTGGTTTGCTGGGATCAATGGTTTCCTGAAGCGGCACGACTCACGACTCTAGCCGGGGCAAAGATCTTGTTCTACCCAACCGCGATCGGTCGGGTTCCGGGTCAGTCGGAGCAAACCAACCTGGCTCAACACTCCGCTTGGGAGATGATTCAACGAAGCCACGCGGTGGCAAACGGAGTCTTTGTGGCGGCCGTGAATCGGGTCGGCCAGGAGGACAACCTCCAGTTTTGGGGACAGTCCTTCATTTGTGACCCCTTCGGAAGGGTCATCGCGAAAGCCTCGGCTGATGATGAAGAGATCCTGGTTGCCGATCTTGACCTGGCTCGTGTCGAGAAAATCCGCCGTGAATGGTGCTTTCTGCGAGATCGACGGGTCGATGCCTACGGCGGTCTGACGTCGTTGTATCTCGACTAGAACCATGCGATTTGCGATTTGTCACTGTGACCTTTGGAAGAAGACGTGGAGCCCGACGAATACACCGATCAGATCCCTAAGTCGCTAGGTTTCCGCATGCCCGCCGAATGGTTTCCTCACCAGGGAACGTGGCTGGCCTGGCCCTCAAACGAGGAGACCTGGACGACTGGCCTGGAATGTGTCCAGGATCGATTCGTGGAGATCATCGAGTCTCTTGCCGATGGTGAAAAGGTCTACCTCCTCGTTGATTCCGAGGGTGAACTCCGTAACGCCGAAACAAGACTGGACCGAATTGGCGTTCTACGACCCAGTGTCGGGCTACATATTATCCCAACTGCAGACGCATGGATAAGAGACTATGGTCCCAATTTCCTGATCCGCTCCACCGGTCGAAACATTGAACTCGGTTGCAACGATTGGATCTTCAACGCCTGGGGAGATAAGTACCCTGACTTAACTGCCGACAGCAGGATTCCAGAGGCGATCTCGAATTCCCTCAAGGTCCCCCGATTTGAGCCTGGCATCGTTCTCGAAGGAGGTTCGATCGACGTGAACGGTGATGGGCTCTGTATGACGACACGCCAGTGCCTTCTGAATCCAAACCGGAATCCCCATTTAACAACGGAACAGATTGAATGGTATTTGACCAGATTTCTTGGAATCCACAGAGTCATTTGGCTTAACCGGGGAATCGTGGGAGATGATACAGACGGCCACATCGACGATATTGCTCGCTTTACGGATCCCTCAACAGTAGTCGTTGCACTTGAAGAAGACCCGAAAAGCCTCAACTTTTTGCCACTTCAGGAGAACTATCAACTGCTCGTCGAAATCGCGGAGAAAGAGCAGTTGTTCAGAGTTGTCACGTTGCCGGCCCCTGAACCCATCTTCTCAACCGAGGGCCCCCTGCCGGCCAGCTATGCGAACTTCTACATCGGAAACAAAGTGGTTCTTGTCCCCACCTTCAATCAGGATTCCGACCAGCGTGCACTCGACATACTGGGCCCATTGTTTCCCGGTAGACACGTCATCGGGATCGATTGCACAGACATCATCCAGGGGATGGGAACTATCCACTGCCTGACCCAACAGCAGCCTTATTCCGGACCCATCAGTATCTTGAACGCACACAGAAGGTCCGCTTCGCGGGAAGCACTAAATCCGAAATCCTAAGCACGAAGCGGGCCTCGGGCCTACCCCACATCCCATCGAGCCTCTTCAGTCCTAATTCGAGTTTCGTGCTTCGAGCTTAGTGCTTCCCCGCCTCGGCGGGGCTGTGTCCGCGTAGATCCAACTGCAGCTCACCCTCCGCCTCGATCTTGAAACGGACACCCAGTCCCCCTGCAAAAAAAACTCATACTTCGAAAGAAATTCTGCGCTTCGAGAGGAAACATCTCGCAGATCTTTGAACTCGTGCGTTACTATATCGTGAGGACGGCATGGGTGCCTCCCACCGAGAGGGCCTTACGATCTGGAGCTAGGGAGAACTGCAGCGATGAGGGCCGCACGCCGGGTCGAGGGAAATCCGGGTAACGATGGCGGGAATATAATTCTCTATTTTGCTGAGAACTGCGCCGAAGCGGAGTCAAACTACCAGCCGAGGTTGCTTGCCCGCATGCGGGAAGCACTGCGTTCCCGCCATTACAGCCGCCGTACCGAGCAAACGTATTGCAATTGGGTCAAGCGGTTCATCTTCTACCACAACCTCCGCCACCCAGCGGAAATGGGCGAGCCGGAGATCAACGCCTTCCTGACGCATCTGGCGGTTAAGCAGAAAGTCAGAGCGATTCACGAACGTGACCTGACCGACGGCTGGGGCCGCGTCCTGCTGCCCGATGCTCTCGACCGCAAGTATCCTGAGGCGCCGAAGGAATGGCGCCGGCAGTGGGTCTTTCCGCAGGAGAACAGATGGCAGGCAGCCGCATACCGCTGCTTGAGAATGTGACGCTCAGAAAGTGAGGTGCTTATGCTCGAAGCCCTATCGACTCCCCGCAACCGGACCCTAACGTTCGTCTTCCTGGCGATCTGCTGCGCTTCCGCAATAGCTGCCGTCGTCGTTGGGATCAGCGACAATCCGCCCGGAATTCTCTTGGCCTTTGGGGCGGCTACTGCCCTTATCCTCGCCTTCGTCCACTCCTGGCGCACCGCAAAACAGTTCAGGCTGTTCCTGTACGCGTCGGTACTCGGCCTCGTGATCTTCGGCATTCTGCACAACGTCTTCGAGGCTCTTGCCGGCAAGGCAGCAAGTGCAAGTGCGCTCCAGAGTTTGCTACAAGGCCTCGGCGTTGCGACCTTTCTTGTCGCGGTTCTGATCTGCCCTCCGGCTATCTTAGTCAGCGCAGTTGGCTCGGCTGTAATGTTCATCCGGAACCGTCGTCGGGCCAACACAGGGCCGTGACACAGTTGCCTTACCAGCGCTTCCAGCGGCCGGGGCCTCGCTTTCGCTCAGTCCCGCCGCTGAAGCGCGGCGTTAGCCCGACAAGAAACCCCTCGGAACCCTCACGAAACGACTGAGGCGCGGGAAAGACTTGACATACCATTCCCCTATCGACACTATCCCTGTACAACGCTAACCGTATCGATGGAGGCTTCATGAAAACGGTCACCATTTCCCCGAAGTTTCAGGTGGTGATTCCCAAAGAGATCCGTGAACAACTTGGCCTCTCCCCGGGGCAGAAGATCCAGGCCGTTGTCTGTGGCAATCGCATCGAGTTGATACCCGTGCGCCTGGCGGCCGAAATGCGGGGGTTTCTGAAAGGAATCGATACGCGTATCGAACGGGAGTCCGATCACGTATGAACGTCGTTGATTCCAGTGCGTGGCTCGAGTACTTCGCCAACGGGCCAAACGCCTCTTTCTTCGCGAAACCCGTTGAACAAATCGACAAGTCCATCGTGCCTTCGTTGAGTCTCTTCGAGGTTTTCAAGCGCGTCCTTCAGCAGCGCGACGAGAACGATGCGCTCCAGGCTTTCGCCGTCATGCAGCAGGGCACTACTGTCGACCTCGATTCATCCGTGGCCCTAAACGCGGCTCGACTGAGTGTTGAGAACAAGTTGCCTATGGCGGACAGTGTTATCCTGGCTACCGCCAGAAAATACGACGCCATGCTCTGGACTCAGGATGCAGAATTCAAGGGACTTGACAACGTGGAATATCGAAAAAGGAAATCGTAGCGGGGTGCGAGCTTTTTCGATGGGGGATTGAGAACAGCCGTGGACGGATTGCGTCATACCTTCTTTGTCGATGCGTCGTGCGATCTTGACCGAGGCGTTGTCGGAATCGGCATTGTCATGAGAACGACCGAAAGACCGGGGCGAAGGCCAGGTCCCGTCGCCCACACCTTTTCCGAAGCTTATGCGGGTATTCCCTCTGGGGCTGCCGAGAAGTTCGCGATTCTCCGCGCGCTCGAAATCGCTGCCGAGTACTCGGCCACGCGAGTAAAGGTCCGTTCCGATTACAACTCAATGCGCACAGCACTGAAAACAGACCATGCCGCAGCCAAAGGGCTCGATCGCAGGGACCTCCATGGAAAGGTTCTGAAACTGGCTGCTCAATTTCAGGAGGTCAAGTTCGCGCATGTTTCGCGCCGAAAGAACCAAGAAGCTCATCGACTGGCCCGAAGGGCCGTACACCAATGCACAACTTCTCAGAGAAGGAACGTAGACTGGGGTGCGACTGCCTAACACCTTGCTCCAGCGGACCCTGGGTGGCTGCGCGATTTCTGCGGTGGTTGCTTCGCATCGCCGAAGCCGTTCTCCTTGGACGACTTCCCCCACAGCCCTCGTCCGCTGATCGGCACGTTAGAGAGCTCTGGACAGCGTCTTGACGTTAGAACGCTAAGACGTTATGCTGTCTGCGTGAGCACAGTCACGAAGCGAGCCACTGTCTACTTTGATCCGGATCTCCATCGCGCACTTCGCGTGAAAGCAGCCGAGACGGACCGCAGTATGTCGGACCTTGTGAACGAAGCGGTGAAGCTTTCACTAGTTGAGGACGAGGCGGATCTAGCGGCGTTCAGGGAGCGAGCTGCTGAGCCGAATCTCCTCTTCGAGGATGTGGTGAAGGATCTAAAGCGGCGTGGGAAGATTTAGAGTCCTCATCAAGCCGTCGGCGCTCAAGGAAATCGAAGCAGTTCGCCGGAAGAAGGACCGACAGCGGGTTGTCCGAAGGATTGAAGGGTTGGCGGACAACCCTCGACGTCCGGGTTGTCAAAAGCTATCGGGTCGAGATCGATATCGCGTTAGGCAGGGTGAATACCGAATCGTCTACTCAATCGAAGACGAGGAGCTCATTGTGTTCGTTGTGAAAGTTGGTCAACGCAGGGATGTGTATCGGGAAGCTCTCTAACAAGTCGTTGGAGCGGCCGTCAGGGCTTGCGCCCTGTCGCCGCTCAACTCCCAGACGTTGGGTGTGAGAGAAGAATGGAATACGTTTACACAGTCTGGTTCCGAGACACCTCAGCGCAACCTGAGGATCAGGACTATGAGTGGCCTTCCCGACATCCCATCGAGCATCTTCAGTCCTAATTCGAGTTTCGTGCTTCGAGCTTAGTGTTTCCCCGCCCCGGGCATTTATCTCTCAACATGCTACGACCAGTCCTTTGAAGCCGTTCAAAAACGGCAAGCTCTGATTTGCCCAAAACAGGGCTTGGGTCTATATTCAGACAATTCAGCAAGTAAAAGGAAGCTTATGCGATTCAAGAAACCATATATCGCTTCTCTCGATCAAGTCACTATCAAACGTGAAGCGGAGTACGCCGTCATTGATTACGTTGAGCCGGAGGTGAGCAGTGTCCACCTCAAGATCGGCCCGGAAATCCACGAAATGACGGATGAGGAGATCCTCCTCCTGCACAATGAGATTCTGGAGACGCAGGCGGAGATGGCCGCCGGCTACGAGCACGTCGCCGTAGAAATTCCTCCTGGGAAACCACAGCTTCAATGGTTCTATGAGGGTGGCTATTGGACGCCACGAGGCGATGTTCTAAGATGCGAAATCTCCGAAGACGAAGAGGGCGAGACCGTCATTTACATCGACGACACCGAATTGTCCATCAACGAATTCGCTCAAGTCCTCTCGGTTTTCAACGGCTGGGGGATGCGCATCACCATGGTGCCCGAAGATGAGCTGGATAGAGAGCCTGAAATCGAGGTGAGCGAGCCTAATAATAAGTGGCCTATGGTTCACTGATACCTCACTAAACTAATCTCCAAAGGGGAGCGATGCCCTTTATACAGTGATTCCATCCAGTCATTTTCGCTGAGACCGGCTTAACTTGACAATACGTTTCTTACTCTTTGCAGTCAGGAGAATGGATACAGGATTGCCTCAGCACTGAAACCTGTGGAGACCTCGGCCTTAACCAAGAAGAGCTCAGCTATTTGTTGGAAGTTCCTCCAGGCAGTATCACTGTGTGGGAGAATAAAGTAATTATGAGTCGTAGCCGGGCCTGTAGAAAAGTGGGGGCGTCCCTGATTAAGCACGGCTGCTATTGAACTTCCGCAGAGCAGTTGATGGTGTTTCCGAGTGCCTCAAAAGTGGTGATCCGATCTTCCGAAACAGGAAAACCTGGAAAGAACTCCAATGACGAAAAATAGATCACGACCGGATCGCTTTTCCGATCTGACTTGGACTGATATCGAGGAATGGGCCGGCGGGAGAATTGTTTCCCGGGGCAAAAGCTATCAGCAGCAGGGACGTGTTTCCGATCTGGCCATGACGGAAGACGGCAGCTTGGTTGCCTGGGTGGACGGTACGGAGCGCTATGCCACCAGGGTGGTCATGGATGAAGACGGTCTGCCGGATTCGACCTGCACCTGCCCTTACGAATTGGACTGCAAGCACGGGGTGGCCGTGGTGATCGAGTACCTGAAGCGGGTCGAAAACAACCAACGCGTTCCCCAATCGAAGCAGGATGACGACCGCCTCGCACTACTGGGTGGTGAAGACTGGGATGATGAACCGGCAGAAGCCGAATACGCGATGTCGGAGGATTTCCGGCAGGATGTCGATGATTTTCTAAACGGCAAGACCAAGGCACAGCTCATCGAATTGATCCATGAGCTTGCTCAACAGTACCCGGGATTAGCAAGGGATCTATCCGACCGCAAACAGCTGATTTCCGGGGACACCAAAGCGCTGGTGGCTCGCCTGCGTCAAGAGATTTGTAATATCGGTGATGAGCCCGGCTGGCAGAACTACTGGCAGAACGAGGGCTTCCCGCCGGATTATTCCGGGATTCGCAAAAAGCTTGAGACGCTGCTCGAGGCTGGGCATGCCGACGAGGTGCTGACCCTGGGCCAAGAGTTGGTGACGACCGGCACCCTCCAGGTCGAGCAGAGCCACGACGAGGGTGAAACCGCCATGGAGGTTGCCGCCTGCATGCCGGTGATCGTCGAAGCACTGGACCGGTCTTCCCTTGGTCCAGCCGACAAGCTGGCCTGGGCACTGGATGCCGTGCTGGAGGATGAGTATGAGATATGCGAAACCTTTGCGGAATACCTTGGCCGACGCCATTCTGAATCAGCTTGGCACACTTTGGCGGACGAGTTGCTGGCGCGTGTGAAAAGGTCTAAAGATGCCAAAAACAACACTGATTTCATCCGTGATTACAAACGTGACGAGCTCTGCAACTGGGCCATCCATGCACTGGAGCGGGCCGGACGAGAAGCAGAGATTATTCCGCTCTGCGAAACGGAAGCCTGCAAGACGGGCAGTTATGCTCGGCTGGTTGAACTTCTGTTTCAAGAACGCCGCTTTCAAGACGCAGAAAGATGGATAATAAGTGGCATTCGGGACCTCGGGGGGAAATGGCCCGGCATCACCGCTGGACTGCGGGATAAACTGCGGGAAATTCGGACGGTTGAAAAAGACTGGCCTGTGGTGGCGGCAATGCAGGTCGAAGAATTCGTCCGCCGTCCCTCGCAAAAGACCTTCACGGAATGTAAGAAAGCCTGCAGTCGGGTCAAGGTCTGGCCCAACTCACGTGAATCTCTATTACGCTACCTCGAGAATGGTGATCTTCCCTGGGAGCAGGAGGACTGGCCCCTTCCCGAGTCCGGCTTGGACCGGCCCGATGCGGACCAGCGTAATCGATTCCCCTCGATTGATGATCTGATCGACATCGCCATTTTTGAGAAAAAGCCCGACCAGGTGCTGAGATGGTACGATCAGCGTCCTAAAGACCGTTTTGGCCGGTACGGAGTTAGTGAAGACACTATCGCCACGGCCGTTCAAGCTTACGCGCCGGATCGCGCGGTGACCTTCTGGAAGAACATGGCGGAGCAACTAATTGCACAGGTCAAGCCCAGCGCCTACCAGGAAGCGGCCAAGTACCTCCGAAAAGCCGGTAAGGTCATGAGTCGGGAAGAAAGGCCGGCAGAGTGGGAAAGCTATTTGAAAGAGCTGAGGAAACAGCACTTCCGCAAGCGCCGTCTGATGGAAATTTTGGATGGCCTGGACGGAAAACCAATCGTGAAAAAGAGACGCTGATGCACTGACGCGGCGGTATTCTTGATGTTTCTCGCCACTATAGAATTGTCTCGAGGTGGGGGCCCGAAAATCAGACTCACTTTGGTTTTATTGTTCAGTTGGAGGTAGTGCGACCCTCCAGTTCGGAGGTGATGACATCACTGATGTGGCTTTTGGTCTTCGAGCACGTCTGGTCTGAATCCGGTCGATTCTGCTTCAGCGGCCAGCTTTTCAGAGGAGATTTTCATAGCACCTCTCCCCAAACCCGTTCGAGCACTTCTCTGGGGACGACCAAGTTCCATTCGGATACGAGGCGACCGGATTCTCGTTTGGTGCGGTCTAGATAATGCGGTTGCCGAGGCCGCAG
>JAUVSF010000469.1 GCA_030597245.1 Acidobacteriota bacterium | reverse complement strand
GAATTTGGCAGACACGCCATCTTGAGGGGGTGGTGCCCGAAAGGGTGTGCGGGTTCAAATCCCGCCTCCGGCACCAAGTTTTCATAGCTGTTGAAAAGAAAGGGGTTACCAACACGGTAACCCCTTTTTGTACACCATCCGCACACCACTACATTGATCTGGGTTCATGGTGACCCTTGGGCTCATAACCCAAAGGTCGGGGGTTCAAATCCCCCCCCCGCAACCAAGCCTTTTCTCTTTTCACATCAACAAGTTAGGGAAACAGCGTGTACTTCGTCCGAAGTCCAAAAACCGCCGTTTATCTAAGGCGCATCTAATGACTCGGCGAGATTCGGTTTTTCTTGTTGAAATTGAGCCACTCCAGCTTCCAGCTCAGTGCGGACACTTACACGTTCTGGATGCCGGGCAAGAATCGTGAGGCGATGGATCGATGAAAGCCAACCTGTCCGTTTCTTCAGAGAGGTGTTCTGGCCCTCTCCTCTTCTGCCGGTCATCATGAAGATGTGCATAGACCAACGGACGACTGGGAGCTGATTGACTTTATGAAGATGGCACAGGTTTCCCGGCTCCAGGACACGAGAGTAAAGTTGCGGGTTCGCTGGAAACGGGTCCGCTACACTCTCGGTTGGCCGGGTACTGCAGGTGGTCTGTCTGGAGCCGGCCCGAAGCTGATTCCACCTTGCGGCGCCAGATCCAGGTCGGAAGCCAGTATTTTGTCCCAAGTGATCCTTTGCCCGGAATACGCCGCCTCCCGCCCCAGTATCGTAGTCAACGTGGAATCAGCGGCAAAGTCGAGAGCGTTATTTACTGCTTTCTCGTTCTTTATGCTGTCGATCAATTTCCAGTGCTCGTACCGGCCGGAGGGCATTTCGGTTCGCTCGGATCTGGGAATGCTGTAGGGGTTCTTTCCGGCTATTCCCTGCCTGCCAAGAGTTCCGTCACAGCCGGCGAAGAAGTTCCCCATGGCGTCGGTACAGCGGTCCCACTGACGTACCATCAGGATCACATGGACATCATCGGGATACTCATAGTCAATCGACATGTGATCCCAGATATTCCCATACTTGGGATCGGTCCGAACTGTACGGCCTCCGCTTCCCAGTGCACTCAGAGGAGTGCTGTTCATCACCCAGTTGACGAAATCCATTGAATGAACGGCCATTTCGGTTATTTGGTCTCCGGAGAGCCAGCAGAAGTAGTACCAGTTTCGGCATTGATACTCCATGGGCGTCCAGGAAGGATCTGAGCCCCTGTGCCAAAGCCCCCCATGCATCCGATAAGACCGGCCACCGAAGACCTTACCGATAGCTCCGTCGTGAACCCTTTTGACAAGCTCTGCGCTGTAGAGGGAATGTCTTGCATTTAGACCAACCACCACTGAAAGCCCTTGGTCTTTTGCTTTCTGCGCAGCCGTTCTGATTCTCCTGACTCCGACCGGGTCGGTTCCCAATGGTTTCTCGGCAAAAATGTGTTTCCCGGCATTGACGGCAGCCTCAAAGTGCATGGGCCTAAACCCGGGAGGAGAAACGAGGCAGACATAGTCAATATCCATTGCCAGAACCTTTTCGTATCCGTCCATCCCCGCGAAACATGTCTCATTTGTCACTTCGATCCTCTCGGAGTCGATGCCACTACTGTCGGGGTCTTTCAACGTCTTGAGACTGCGGTCGATCCGGTCCTGAAACGGATCAGCCATAGCCACCAATCGGACGTTTGGGTCAGCGTGCATCGCGTCGGCAGCAGCGCCCGTTCCTCTGCCGCCGCACCCTACCAATCCGATCTTAATCGGCTTCGTGTCCTGCGCCGGAGCGGCATGGACGAATGGAAATCCTGATAGCGTGGCTGTCGCTGTCACACCAGTCACAAGGAAATCACGACGTGAAACACTACTCTCTTCGCTCTTTTTCATAACGCATCCCCATTCTTCCCAGTTACAGTTCGGAACCGATTCCCAACCAGATGAATTCTCATGGTTTTCCCGTTTGCTGGATCGAGTCTCCCGTTTCTACTAACACTCGGTCTGCAACAGCGTGGCCGGCTCCCACACCGCCGATACAGATAGGACTCCCGGTCTTGATTGACTGAACAGCATCTTCTGCTGTGACAATTCTAGGTCTCATTGCGGTTCTTGGATAGTCCTGAAGCCTCCAGGCTTGAGAAGAGAAAAGAAGAGAAAGGGGTAGGCTGTTTTCAACAGACTGAAATCGCGTTGTTAGGTGGCAGTTTTGCTCTGGTCGTCAGAGTCGGTTCCGATCCTCCGGGCAAGGAACGGACTCGAAACAAGGTCCATGACGACAGCGAAACCAATTCCGGTAGCGTTCGCGACGAAGTCGACTGGGTCGTACGTGTTCGTCATCAGCCCGAATCCGTTTGTAGCTTCAAATGCCTCGACCGCAACAAGGGTCGCTGCCGCCGCTACCAGTCGTCCTAGCCCAATCCTGGAGGCCGCAGTAAGTGCCACGAAGTAGAGTGCGAAAGAGACCGAGAAGTTTCCTCCGTGGGCATAGACAATCTCTTTCAGGGGGCCATGGTAGGCAGACTTGAACACGAGAACCGCCACTCCCAGCAGGGCCATTGCGACGTTGCGTGTGGTTTCAGCCCATGTCACCTTATGGAGAATCAACCCGTCCCTTTCTTTCGTTTCCTTTCTTTCGTTTCCTTCGGGACCCGTGAATAGGGCCCGGGTTGGGAAGCACGCTGTCCTGAATTGGCTGTTAGCTCGACAACTTGACAGTCCCGGTTAGAGGTCTGAGAGCTTTCGAAGGGAGAGAAGTGCGTTAGTCGAGTCATTGTCAGATAGCTGACCAAGCCGCTTTAGAACAAGGCGTTGATCGAGAGTGAACAACTTCATTCGGACTACCGATTCTGCCGGCAGACCTGCCCTCTGAAGATCCTTAATCTCAATATCCAACGGCCAGGGTGCATTCTTCGAGCTCGTAATCATCGCCATCACGCAATGGCCAATTCTTCCGTTGAAACTCTTCGCCTTTGATATGACCAGTGCAGGCCTTCGTTTCACCTGGCCCCGATCGGTAAATGGGAAAGGAACTGCGACGATGTCAAACCGATCATAAGGCCTTATACGCTTCTTCATCATACTCAGAAGTCCATTCACACAGCGTTTCTTGCACTGCTTTCAGGTACTCGAAGTCGAGTTGTGAGGCTTTCCTCAGGGTTACTCGGTTATCGTCTTCTATTTCAAAGACCACCGAATCACCTTTAGTCAACCCCAAGAGCTTGCGAACCGCTAAGGGGATTGTTGTTTGATGCTTTTCTGTCAGTCTTGTTAGGATCATTAGTATTATGGTAATACAGTAATACCGTAATACAGTCAAGTCAAGCCAATTGAGTTCTTGGTGGAAAGAACTTAAGTCCCTCCCCTCCCTGACCAGTAGATTTCCGTTGCCTCTTAATTCCCGCAGGATTACCATGAGAGTCAGAGAGGGGACGTGCCCGGGCAATGACAAATGTCGAATGTCAAATGTCAAATGGGCGGAGCGTCAACAGTGATCGGTGAAAATATCTCTCATTACCGGGTCATCGAAAAACTCGGCGAAGGGGGGATGTGCCTAGGCAATGACAAATGTCGAATGTCAAATGCCAAATGGGCGGAGCGTCAACAATGATAGGTGAAAGCTTTTCTCATTACAGGGTAATCGAGAAGTTCGGCGAAGGGGGGATGGGCCTGGGCAATGACGAATTTCAAATGACAAGTGTCAAATGGGGGCACTCCCAATGATTGGCGAAAGCTTTTCTCATTACAGGGTAATCGAAAAGCTCGGTGAGGGAGGCATGGGAGAAGTCTTCCTGGCCGAAGACACCAGCCTCCGCCGCAAGGTTGCCCTGAAGTTCCTTCCGGAACGTCTGGAGCAGGATGAACTGGCTCGCAGGCGTTTCCTGCGAGAGGCCGAATCCGCCGCTGCTTTGGATCACCCTTACATCTGCCATATCAACGAGGTCTCCCAGACAGAGGCCGGCCAGGACTTCATTGTCATGGAGTACGTCGAAGGCCAAACGCTCCAGGAGAAGCTTGAGAAAGGTCCTCTATCATTTCAAGAAGCTATTCAAGTCTCGACCGAAATCGCTGACGCCCTGGAGATTGCCCACAAAAAGGGAATCGTTCACCGCGACTTGAAGCCGGCCAACATCATGCTCACTCCTCAGGGGCACGCGAAGGTCATGGACTTCGGTCTGGCCAAACGAGTTGCCACAGATGATGGAACCGAACAGGATCTCACCTCCGGACTGACCCGGGAAGGTTCTACGCTCGGTACCCCGGCTTATATGTCTCCGGAACAGG
>JAUVSF010000347.1 GCA_030597245.1 Acidobacteriota bacterium | reverse complement strand
GAAGGCGGGAGGGTGAACGACGAGAAGCTGTTCGAGATGCAGTCAATCGTGTCCGCGACTATTGAGCATCCGGTCGAGAGCTTCATTCGGTGAAATCTTGTTGTTTTGTAGCTGGTCTTCGAGAAACAAGGACTGGACTGGAAAGCGGAAGCAATATCGGAACCTGAACCGCAATCTTCAGCTTGATCGGGGGTAGCATGGATGAGAGGTCTGGCAAGAAAGCCTCGGGGTACGACAAATATGTGGACCGCAAACCCTTTTTCATTGCGGTCAGCCTGTTTGTAGCTCTTCTCTTGGTACCGATTCCCGAAAGCATGCGGGACGTTGCCGTCGAATACTCGATGTGTGACCGGTACTTGCACGAATTCTTCACCAACGAGCTCTTCCAGGTCTCCTACGAAAATGCCGAACAGTGGCAGGCATTTGCAGCCCGAGTGCTGCGAGCGAATCTGAGGCAAGGCGCTGTACAACGGCAACGCGTTTTGGGTTACAGCCTGAAGCAGGTTCGAAACCTGGGGCTTGAGGCTCCTGAGTCGTACTACGATCAAATGCGGGCTCTTGTTGAGGCCAAGTCCGATGAAGAGTTCCAAACCCTTATGATTCGGGCTCAAGAACTCCTCAATGAAGAACTGTCCTACAGCCAACTGTCCGACTCTGAGAAAGTGGAAGCCGATAAGGCCGTAAATCACATCAAGGTCTGTTTTGCGCTGGTCGGTTTTGTGATCATCTGTTTTCTCACCGAGGCTATTCCTTTGCCGGGAGTGGCCTTCTGTATCGGACTTGTCCTGGTTTTCTCGGGTATTGTCGGCCGGGCAGAGGTTGCTGCGATGTACTGGTCGGATGCCTGTTGGTTCATTATGGGGAGCCTCATGTTTGCTGTGGCCTTTGTTAAAACGGGCGTGGACAAGCGTATCTGCCTGGTCATCTTCCAGTCCCTGGCAAAGCCGAGCCCCCGTTGGATAACAGGTGTACTGATCCTGGTCATCTCGCCTGCGGCTGCCCTCATCTCCGACCATGCCCTGGCCGCCATGTTTCTGCCCATAGCAGTGATCCTGTACAACAACAGCCTCAGTTCGCACTGCCCTTCAGATCCAGAACTGGTCAGGATGCTGATGATCACGATTGCCATGGCCTGTAATATCGGGGGGTTTGGCTCCCCTTCCGGGGGCGCCCGTAACGTCATTATGATGACTTATCTGGAAGATATGTTTGGCTATAGTATTGGTTACGGCCAGTGGATCGTGTACGGGTTTCCTTTTGTGTTACTGATGATGCCGATCCTGTGGCTTTGCGTGAATTGGCGATTCAAACCGTTGATTCGTGACATGTCCCCTGCTTTGAACCAGTTGCGGCGGGATATAGCGCGCATGGGAGGCTGGAATCGAACGCAAGTAGTAGCCGTGCTCATTTTCCTGGTGATGCTTTTCGGCTGGATCACTGAGAAGAATCTGATACTTTCTCTGACCGGAGTTCGTCTCGGGATCGGCGTGATTGCGGTAGCAGGAGCAGTGGCCTACCTGTTGTTTGGAATCGTCAACTGGCGCGACTACCAGAGTGGAGTGGATTGGGGTGTCGTCTGGCTCTATGCCGGGGCAATCCTCTTGGGGAAGGTCCTGGACTCGACTGGCACCGCCTATTGGATCGCCCGTTCACTTGTTCACGGTTTGGCTTATCTGGGTCTTGAATCGGGACGGGCGCTGCTGGCAGCCGGTGGAATCGTCACTGCCGGGATGACTCAGTTGATGGCCGATGGTCCGGCGGCTGCCGCCGTCGGCCCCATCACCCTGAATATGGCCGCGGTGTCGAATCCCGGCTCCGCATTGATTCCGTTTATGACCCTGGTTACAGCCTGTGCGTCTTCGATGGCCTATCTGCTCGTCATCGGTACTCCACCCAACGCGATTATGTATGCGGGCGGATACCTGCAGGCCAAAGACTTTCTCCGCGTGGGCGTGCCTTGTCTGATTTCTGCACTCGTTCTCTTGCTCGTCTTAAGCACCATTGTCTGGCCACTCATAGGATTTCCCGGCCTGGAACCTGTTAAATAGCCTAGAGGCAACACTCATGGTTATGGAGAAAGAAAAGATCAAATTACTCCTGGTAGACGATTCAGAGGAATTTCGGACCTCTACCAGCAGGGTTCTCAAGCGGCGCGGCTTTGAAGTGGTCGAAGCCAGAAGCGGGATGAGGGCTTTGGAACTCGTCGGCGAGGAAGTGCCCGATTTGGTTCTGCTGGACTTGAAAATGCCGGGTCTGGATGGGTTGCTGACCCTCAAGCGGCTTCGCGAGAAGGTTCCCGGTCTGCCCGTCATTATCCTCACCGGGCATGGGGACATGGATGCCGCCCTGGCGGGTATCCAGTTAGAAGTTGTTGATTTTCTGAACAAACCGATGGACATCGATATGCTGGCGCTTCGCATCCGAAGTCTATTGGAAGGTGGCAAGTCCTGGAGGTCGCTGAAAGAAAAAACTATCACCGAACTGATGATACCCATTGACAGCTATCCCAAGCTCTATCTGGACCGGCCAGTGGAGGATGCTGTCAAGACGCTCTGGGAAACTCTGGATTCAGGATTGGAGAAGGGCGAAGACCGCGGGCCCTGCCGTTCGGCTCTGGTTTTTAACCGGCAGGAGGATTTTGTGGGAGTCATTCGGTTCCAGAATCTCCTGCGGCTGGTTATTCCTCCTTTCATGGAGAATACGCCCTACTCTTCCTACTTCACAGGGATGTTTCTTGCCCAGTGTAAGCTGATCGGGAAGAAGTGCATTGAGGACCTGATCGAGGACACCGTATCGATCGAGGCGGACGGGACCCTGATTGAAGCAGTCGATCTAATGGTGTCTCACCATCTGGTGAATCTACCGGTCATGGAGCGCGGTCAACTGACCGGAATACTTCGCGAAAGGGACCTTATTGGGGAAATTGCCCAGTACGTGTTGGGTAGCCGTCAATAGCGGTGGGCACAGTTGGAAATAGCTGGAGGCGAGTCTCTACTAACCCAATACTGAAGTTTGTAAGAATCTCACGGAATTAGGTTGAGAATCCCCAGGACACTGGTCCTCTGAGCTACTTCTGATCATCGTCCAGTTTCCGGAGTGCCCGAAGAATTGAAAGAGCGGTAGGCTTTTCGGCCAACTGCTCCCTCATCTTTTTCATGATGACCTCGGGTGTCCATTGGTTTGCCGCTTCGGCAATTTGTGTCAGTCGCACTTGGTCATCCACAAACTTCTTCTTGAGCCGGGCCTCATAGGCTTGTTTGAGGACTTCAAGCAGCTTGTCCAATTCGTACGGTTTCGAGACATAGCCAAAGGCGCCCAGCTTGGTGCACTCGACGGCGGAATCAATGGACCCATGCCCGGTCAGAATGATGACTTCGAGGTATTTGTGTTCCCTCATGAGAATCTCGAGCAGCTCCTGGCCGTCCATTCCGGGCATTTTCAGATCAAGGATTGCGAGGTCAAACAGGTCCGTCGTCGCAATCTCCAGAGCTCCTGCTCCACCAGAGGCCGTTAATACATCAAATCCTCTCAACTCCAGCCGCTTGGCGATTGACTCCAGGAACTGAACCTCGTCGTCGACGATCAACAGTTTAATTTTGTCCGACATAGCAACCTTCTTTCTTAAGTCGTGTCAAAAACCAATCAGTTGCCAATATCCAAGAAAAGTCCAAGAACCACAATACAGGAAACGAGAGCCCCCAGCACGATACTCCCCCGCCTGACAGAGTCGCCGGACATGACCGGCTGTTCTCCGGTCAAGGTTTTTCTTGCCAACGCACAGGCAATTGCGTTGTTGGGTCTCCCGATTATCAAAACGCAGACCGCTCACATAAGAATACTGGAATTCATTGTTTTGGCAAACGGGCCTTTCGGGAGTGGTCGCGGTGCTCTATGCGAGGGATGGCCCTCCTTCTAAGCAGCGGCAGCCAGGGCTGTCCGCACTCCACAACCGACACCTCGAGACCCCTTCAAGCAATTAGAGGGGACAGTTTTCTTCTTCCCAAAGATTTTCCGCATTTTTCAAAACAAATGCATAGTAAGCTACGGCTTCAATCCTCTAATCTTCGTGTTAGACGGTAAGAGAGGAGTGAACATCAACGGGCCTTAAGAACAAGCCCAATAAGTTGATTCTCGTTCCTCCTTTCGAACTGCTTTGTCCCCGGCCCGCATTCCTATTTCGTGACAAACCCCCAAACGGGCCGGGGTTTTCTCTTTGCCCTCTCACATGTGGGATTTACCATCAAGGCACCAAGAGCACCAAGAATCAAGGGTCTACCTTAAACGAGGGATTCGCGCTGTAGAGGTTTCTGAGTCCGTTGAAGTACCGGGTACCAGTGATAAGTGACAAGTGACAAGTGACAAGTGCCGGACCTTTCCTCCATAGCTCGAAGAGCCAAGGTAGACCTGTCGCACCGTGGCTCGAAGAGCGAAGGTGGATGCCGGATGCCGGATGCCTATTCCCCCGGTTGCGTTTCCAGAGTCCCGCCTTGCGGGACGGCATGAGTTTCGCAGATCCGCCCTCCTTAGGATTCCTGCGCGGCTGAATCTGTGCGTTTCTGTTGACAACGGGGTGAATTCGACCTGGCACCTCCCCCTTACAACCGTTTTTCAACAACTTACAGCCGTTTCCCGGGGTGAACTTCTTTGCTCACCTCTGGCAAGCCGCTCTGCAACTGCGTTTCCCCACAGCGCGATTGCCTCTTAAACAGACCCCAGCGGATCGATCAACTGTCAGCACTTGAAGGTGCCCCTAAGGGATCCATAATCAACACTTTGTGTCCTTGGTGCCTTAGTGGTAACCCATTCGGTATCAGGTTTCTCTCGATGGCCGTGTTAAGCTATAACCTTCCACTAGAAACTCAGAATCAACAAGGATTCTCTGCAATATGAGCCTCAACAGATCCCTCGTCTTCTCCCTGTTGACTGAAGACCGCCCCGGCATTGTCGAACGAGTTTCAAGCATTGTTGCATCGCACCAAGCGAACTGGATGGAGAGTCACCTTTCGAGCAGGTCCGGCTACTTTGGCGGGATCGTTCATGTCATTGTTCCCCTTGAAAAAGCTGAAGCATTGACGACGGCTCTCGAAGGGCTGAGTTCTGAGAGAATCTTTATTACTGTTAAGTCCGGTCCAGAAGGGGATCTGGATGCCGAGCGTCGGCAAGTCATTCTCGAAGTCGTCGGGAATGATCAGCCCGGGATCGTCAGCCGTATATCGGAGGCCATTGCCGACCACGGGGTCAATATGGAAGAACTTGAGACCGAATGCATCAGCGCGCCGATGTCAGGCACGGCGATTTTCCAAGCCCGCGCCAAACTCTTTTTGCCGGCTGAGATGCAAATACGCGATCTGCAGAAACACCTCGAAGAAATAGCATCGGATCTCATGGTTGATATCAGCATCGACTAGAGCCTGAGCTGCCCAAGAAGCGCGATCATCCCTTTCGACGGCACCCACTACTCGCTCACCTATGTCCTGAGTTCTGCTCCGGGACAAGTCCCAGAAAGTGAGTAGCGTCACCTCCCATGCGACCTTTCTGAGAAACAATATCGGATTGCGGAGAGGCGTAGCCTGTGCTCCAGG
>JAUVSF010000049.1 GCA_030597245.1 Acidobacteriota bacterium | reverse complement strand
CCGGCATCCGCCTTTGCTCTCCGAGCTACGGCGCGACAGGTCCACCTCCGCTCTTCGAGCTACGGAGGACAGGTCCGGCATTTGTCACTTGTCACTTGTCATTTGTCACTGGTACCCGGTACTTCAACGGACTCAGAAACCTCTACAGCGCGAATCCCTGATTGCACACGCATCTGGAGATAGAGCTTCAGTTAGGTTATGTGAACCTGGACCCCGCGCCTTCGGCGCGACTAGTAAAACCCGGTGGAATCCGAGGAGAGCAGCACCTGGTTGTCCGGATTGCGGGTCTCGCCGGCACTGGTCACATAGATCGCCGGCTGATCCATGAAGGGGCATTTGTTCTGGCAGATCCCACAGCCGATACAGAGCTCTGGGTTCACCCGAGGACGTTTCAGCAGAACCTGCTCACCCAGTTCATTCAGGACCTCTATCTCTTCGAACCAGATCGCTTTCTCCGGTGTGGGGCAGTGCTCCTCGCAGACAATACAGGAACGCGCCGAGGCATAGGGCAAACACCGGTTCTTGTCGATGAATGCCATCCCGATTGTCGTCTCGGTCTTCTCCTTGAGCAGAAGTTTCTCGATGGCACCGGTGGGGCAGACCTGGGTACAGAGCGTACACTCGTATTCACAGTAGCCCAGGTTCATGTCCATCACCGGAGACCAGAGGCCCTCCAGGCCCGCTTCGAACAGCGCGGGATGAATCGCATTCGTCGGACAGACCTTCATGCATTCGCCGCAGCGGATACAGCGGCTGCGGAACTCCTCTTCTTCCACCGATCCCGGAGGCCGGATCAACGCGGGATTGAAGGTGCGCGCCGACGCCTGCGGATGGACCTCGAACAGCAGTCCGCCGCCCAACCCGGCCAGTCCCGCCGTTATCAATGATCTCCGGCGCAGATCCAGCCGCTTGTCCTGCGGAGGCCGGATGAAATTGCTCAGCCAGCGCATCAGGGCGTTATCCAGCAGTCTTTTCATGGCCTTTCTTTCCCGGCACCTGGAAGCCGAAGTTGATCGCACCGCGAGGGCAGTTGGACTTACAGTTCCAGCAGAAGAAACACTCGGCAGGCCTCCAGCCCTTGGTGGAATTGGGATCCGCGCCGCCTGGACAGTCGGCCACACAGAGACGACAGTCGTCACACAAATCCTCGTTGCGCTTCAGCCGCAGCAGAGGATTTTTCCCCACCACGCCCAGCAGCGCACCCAGTGGGCAGAGGTAGCGGCACCAGAACCGCGCCCGGTAGAAGTTCAGGGAGACGATTCCGATGAAGATTAGACCGATAGCGACGCTCCACGCATACTGAGGCTGTTCTACAGCCAGGAAATACTCCCGCAAAACCTCGTAGACCGGTTCGGAAACGCTGGTCACCTGCAAACCCGCCACGCCCGGATCGGCAAGGTACAGCCAGGTGAATAGCTGCTGTATCCCTGCATTGAGCGCCGGATATATGGCCGTCGCCAGGGACCGGTAGAAGAAAGAAAAAGGATCGAGCCAGCCGACTACATTGAAACCTGCCAGCGCTCCCACCAGAAAAACTGTCAACAAATAATATTTCCACTTCTGGCCCGGTCGATAACCACCTTTCAGCAGCTTCAGTTTGGTGGAACCGCCTCGCAGGCTGGTGAAAATGTTGTGAAACACGCCGAACGGACAGACCCAGCCACAGAACCAGCGTCCCAGAAGCAGCGTCACCACCAGGACGACAAGGGAAAGCAGCAGGGCTTTCGGAACTACTTCCGCAGCCAGCCAGGTGACGATCAGCACCAGGGGATCCAGTTCAAAGAAGAAGGTGACCGGTCCGCCGACCTCGTCGATCGGGTAATAAGTCGTCTGCAGAAACAACACAAAGAACAGCAGCAGGAAAAAGGCCTGTACGCCGCGGCGCAGCCACACAATCCAACTGGTCGGGGTCTTTTTCTTTTTACGTCGGGCCATCGGTCTTCGCCTAGATCTCCTGTTCCACGGGTGACAGCGAGGCGTAGTCCGCCGTACCCAGTCCGCGGGCAGCCGCTTCCGCAATGTATCCAATTTCGTCAGGCTTGTGACCGAGCAGGCCGGCACCGAAGGCATCGATCGCTACCTGGTCGGTACCCGCGGCGACCACTTCTTTCCGGCTGACGTCGGCCGGTCTGCCACCGATCGGCCCGTTCCCCGTCAGTACCCGGATCGCATCCATCACCACCAGGTCCGGCTTTATGAAGGCGGCCAGGTCAGACAGGGTGTTGGGCAGATCCTGATGAAACTGGTCCCTCCGCCCGCCAATGGTACCCATCAGGTTCTTCATCCCGAGCGTCGCCAGGCAAAGGCTGTGATGCTTCACGATCGGGATGTTGATGAACTTGTCCGCCTCCACCATATCTACATAGATCTCCCAGTCCTTCAGGACCTTTCCGTCGATCGCCATCTTCTTGAACTTCCTCTTGTCAACCAGAGTTACCTCGGCGCCCTCGGCCTCCGCGGCCTGTTGGATACCGGAACGGGGAAAAGTACGCTGTGCTTTGTGGCACGTATTGTCACTCACATGCACCTCACTGGCCCCGGCTCCAAAGCACATCTTGACAACGGTTGCCACCACATCGGGATTCGTCGTTGCCGCCTGCTGAGGCCTGGCGGACCAAGCGATGTTCGGTTTGACCCAGACAACGTCACCTCGGGCGATAAAGCGCTCCATCCCACCCAGGGCCTCGATCGCGGCGCGGGTCAACCGCTGTGCCTCCTCCTGAATACCATCCGGCTCGGTGGGTGAACTCCCGTAGCGCATTATGCTCAACTGCGGTCCGCTGGAGGTTGCCCATAAGCGGGTGCCGGGCGCCAACCGCTGAACCGCTGCTGACGCCAGCGCTGTTTTCAAAAAGACTCGTCTACTGCAGTCAATCATTTCCGTCACCTTTCACTACGTTCCTGTCAAGTATATCGTGCCCCGCGCTACTTCTCCGCTCTTTCCTTGAGACCGCTGAGCAAGCCCTCCAGAAACTCTTCATAAGACTCGCCAACGCCCACCAGTACTACCGCGAAGTGCTCATGGGATAGCACCAGGATATTTCCCTGATACCTGGACTTGGCGAGGAATGCTTCCTTCCCCCATCTCTCCTGTGGAAGGACTTCGCCGACCTTTCCCAAGTGTTCTCGCAAGCGCGCCAGCTTACCGGCCGCTTCCTCCGGATCAGCCGAAGGGGAAAGCAGGACGGTCATATCCTCGGCGCCGAGACGATAGTCAGCCAGATAGCCGGGTGAGAGGAACCGGTGTCCAAGCGGAGATCGCTTGACGTAGGTCTGACTATGAGATACGAGACCGGTGGTCGGAAGCAGCGCAAACGTCTCCGGCAGCCCTCTATCCGCGGGCAGGAGCCGGCTGACCGACTCGGAGAAGTCGCGCAGCAATGAGGAGGCATCACCAGCTTCTGCAAACGCGGAGAGTTTTACGTAGTAGCGGTCCTGGGTGAAGTTGAGAACATCTCCCGCGCGGTACGCTGCGGTACCGATCGTCAGGAATTCACTGCCGCGTCCCCGCTCACTGGAGTAGATTCCGAAGGCGTCTTCGAGAGTGCCCATGTCGTAAATGTCTACGGTTATCTCGGTCCCGCCGACCAGGTAGATCTGATGGACCAACTGCTCGAAATCATAGGCGATGAAGGCTTCCGCAGCACCATTAATGTATTCATAGAGATTTTCAGCGTCAAACAGTTCCGGACCTTCGGAAACTTCCGCTTCGAATGGAGCTGGATCGGGCAATGCCTCCAAGAGGCCCGGTACCCGATGGGATCCCTCGGATTCCTGCCCGGTTACGCCCAGAAGCGGCGGTGTGAGACAGATTGTAAGCAGCAGATGAATGGGGGCTCTATACATTTTGGTGGTTGAAAACTCCCGAAGTCTCAAGCTTGGAACTACTTGTTCTCCCCGGCGGCGCCTGCCGGGCGGCTCAAAAATGTAGCGCCGGCTTCCAATCCGGCCCGGTAGGGCCGCCTTCCAGGCCTCCGTCTTAAGCCCGACACAAACTGCCTGCAAGATGCCGGCGCTGCTTCAGTACCGTCGCAGCTCAAAAAAAGTAGCGCCGGCTTCCCGCCGCCGGTTCGGACGTCGAGATCCGCACCGGCAGAACTGCAGCAGGATGCTCGGGGCTACACACTTTGACCCGAGACGCCCGTCGCCGGAGGTGCCGAAAAGAGCCGCCTCGCGGCAGTGGTGCGGTTCACGATGTCGATTCCGTTGGGACAGGCAGGCTCGCAGTCACCGCAGAGAAGGCAGCGGTCATCCCCCACTTTTCCGGCTGGAATACCCCGATAGGTTTCGAGAGCCGTTTCCCAGTCACCCAACTGCTCGGCGTAATAGTCCTTGCTGCGCAGAATCGTAGAGATCTCCACCCCGTTGGGGCAGGCTTCTCTGCAGGCATCACACATCATACAGTTGGACTGGCGGTTCACCTGCGCATGGCGGTAAAGGGATCGGTCTTCCGCTGCCGACAAAGTCTCCCGCGCCGCTGAGAGATATGAATCGAACATCTCGAAGGAGCCGAAGCCTTTCAGGACCGTCGTAACGGCCGGATTCTGCAGAACCTTCTTCAAAGAACCCACCTGCAGGTTGTCATCCTCGATGCCTTTCATGGTCTTCATGGCCATGACACCCACCCCTTTTTGGCGGGCTCTCGCCAGATCGGAATCCATCGCCTCCAGGTTGGGCTGGTTCAGGACCGGCATCACCAGGGAGAAGACACCCGATTCGATTCCGGCAGCTGTGGCCGCCTTCACATCCCCATGGCTGGTCAGGCCGGCAAATCGGACCTTCCCGGCCTTCTGGTACTTCTCGAGGCTCTCCAGTATCTCAGGATCGTCTACCTCGTCTGCCTTGTGGCGGTTGTACATGAGGAAGTCGATGTAGTCGGTGTTGAGCTGTTTGAGGACCACATCGATATCGTCGAAGGTGTCCTTGACCGCCAGATAGACGTCCTTCCGTCGTGTCTTGAGCACCTTGCCCAGGGTTTCGATGGCACTGCCGCCAAGGTACCCGTCGGCCATGTGCACGGTGTTGACGCCATGATCGATGGCGTAGTGGTAAACCGAATCCACCGCCACCAGGCCGCCGAGACTGATTACCGAGAGCCAGGTGTCGGTCATCTCCAGCCGGCGGTATTCCATCTCCGGCCTGTAGTTCAGGATTTTGGTCGGATCCACCTGATCCTGACCCGCACATGATCCGCCTCTGGCGGCTCCAACCCCGAAGGTGGCCGCGAGGCCCGTACCGAGAAAGTTACGCCGCGTGAATGCGTGCTTCTCCATTTCACCTCCCAACTAATTGTGACTGTTCAGTATCGATTCCGATTGTAGCTTTGTCAATATACCAGATACCGGATACCGGATACCGGATACCGGATGCCGGAAATCGCAAATCCCAGATGCCGGCCTGCCCTCCATAGCTCGCAGAGCGAAGGAGGGACCTGTCCTCCGTAGCTGGAAGAGCGCAGGAGGAGGCTGGATGCCAGATGCCGCGTGTGGGATGTGGTGGTGTGGTCAAGACATCGGTAACACTTTCTTGATTATGGATCATTGTGAGTCTTGAGGAAAGGGGCGACGGCGGATACCGGATACCGTTCCCATCGCCCGTTGCGTTTCCAGAGCCCCGCCTCGCGGGGCGATATGTGTGGAGCGCAGGGCGTAAGCCCTGGGGTAACCGCGATAACGTCACAGGAGTCCCGCCTTGCGGGACGGCATGAACTTCGCAGACCAGCCTTCCGTCAACCTAATGGATCCGGTGGAGCATCAGGAGCATGTCTTATCCGCTCGTCCTTTTCCGTTAGGCTCGCTCAGGCCCTGGGCCTGTTGGACTTGGCGAAAAAGATGGGTAATACCGTACCGGACGGTCTTAACTCTGTTTAATCAATGGGTTAGAATGAGCCTTCACCCGGACCGCCGTAAACTTACGCTAGGTGGAAGCGGCGATCAAGAGCTGTGCGATGTAGTAGGTACTGAGTATTATGATCTGTGCAGCAGGCAGCTTCCCTAAGAAGCGGTTCCATGCCAGCGTACAATCTGAAGCCACAAAAAAGAGTGCACCTGTAGCAGCCAAAAAGGGGCCGGGTCCACCAATTTGCTGCAATCTTTCCAGGGCGAACCAGGCCATAGCGAGGATCGCTCCGGTATAGACCAGAACTGGGATGCGGAGGCTTCTCAGAGATGGATAGAGTTTGGCGTAGATCCAGATCCCGAAACCGAGGATTGGCAGGAGCACGTACGGCGTAAAACGGAGTTCGATGTCGGGCAAAAAGGCTGCGATATAGCAGCTGTGGGCAAGCAGAAACGCGACCAGGCCTTCCTTGAAGCGGTCGCTTGGCAACATTAGAAAGATATCACCGAACAGGGAGAAGAAAAGGCCTGTGATGATTAACCATCCGTACCAGCCCAAAGATGAATCTGCCGGCAGCGCAGCAATCAGTATGATCAGAAGGGTCGTAAAAGGTTTGGAGACGTAGAACGAACGCTTGCGCCCAGTTGTGGCGGACGCAATACAGATTACTGCCGCCAGAATCGCCAGCCCAAAAACGATCAAACGCATAACGCCACCGGTAGAGATTACAAGTGCCGTGCCCGGAGTTTCTGGAACCAGTATCAATTTGAGACAGTCCAGAACGGACCGGAACACCCGAATTGTTCGTCCATGAATCTCGGTCAGGTCGATTATCCGAATTCTGTGTCACCTGCGCAACGGCCAGAGAGACACAAAGAGCCCGGGTTGCCGGATTAGGAAGCCTTTGAAGATGGCCCGCTCATTTAGAACAGGATGTCTGCTGACTGTTCAAGATCATGATCAACTCCAGTTGTCCCCATCAGGTTCCCAGTTGATCTGGGACCTGCGAATCGATTGGCAACAGGTGTTATTGGATCTCTTCGTGAATGAACAGTACTCGAAACGTGTTTTCGAGGGCCAAACACGAGAAGTCGGGACTGCTCGAAGAAGCTTGCAATGGCTGACTTCTCCGAGTCGCAAACTCCCAGAACTGGTGTCAGGTGAAAGAGGTCGAATAGAGCTCGAGAATTCGGGTCAAGTCCGGCCAACTTAAGGCAGCCTCCAGCCGAAATGACTTGCTCCCGAAACTCGAGCAGTCTGCCGATTCCAGCACAATCCAGGTTGCTGACTCCTGTCATATTCAGGACAATCTTCTCAACGCCCAGTTGAAGTACCTCGTCAAGCGTGTCCCTGACACAGTCCGTATCAGCAGCAACGGTGAGTGGCCCTTCAAGATCGAAGATGGCGACGGCGGAGTTTTCCTTTCGGGTGACTATCTTCATTTTGTCCTCCGAACTTCCCTGAAACTTAAGGCCTCGCGCTTACCCCAACAAACAGTTTCGAGGGTTCCTTTGGGAAGTGTCTCTACTGTTGATGACAGAAGCAGTGGAAACATTTCAGTTGGACCTGGGGGAGGGGGCACGGTGTCCCTGGAACCCGTTTTCCAGAGTTGCCTACTGCGCGGGGGGAACATCCTCTTCTTTAGTCGTGTCATCTGAACTGACAGGTTTTGTTCGGGCCCTTGAAGGACCCGGCTCCGTATGGGGCGCTCCACGTGGTTTTTCCACGACTTCGTTACACAACCTGGTGAAAAAAAGCGGCTTAGGTCCGTGTGATTATCTGTCTCGAAGCGGAATCGGAAGGAGGGATCTGGTCCCAGGTCATCTGCAACAAAGCAGGCTGCCAGGCCACGTCACTTTGAATGCGCTACTCGGACTGCACTCGAAAGCGGTAGAGGTCAAGTTGTTCGACTTCTCCGGCCCGAGTGACGCCGGAGAGCTTTACGTGATAGTTGCCCGGGCTCAGGACGCTTGCGGGGAACTGAGCCACGACAAGAACCTGTTCTCCTTCGTGGACAGCATGCAGTCGGCTTTGAACAGTTATCTCATCACCGGCTGCGTTACAAAGAGCCGCCCTGTAGCTTGGGTATTCGTCGAAACCAAGATCAAGCCGAAGCTCAACCAGTTGGTGCTCTCTGGAGACTTGTAGCGTGCCGACTTCACCACTGCCCCTGTAGAGGCCGGGTTTCAGGAGGGCCGAGACGATAGGGGAGACGAGACGGTCCCGGAGAGCGCCTAGTGCCCTTTCCAGCGAAGTGGACCTCGCATTGGTGGTCTCCAATTCAGTCACCAGACGGTCGGTCCGCCGGCGTTCGTCGGACAATTGGCTCTCCAGAGATTCCTGAGCCTCAACCAAAAGGGCCTGCTGAGAGCCCGCCTGATTGAGCTGGCCTTCCAAGTGGCTGATTTTCACTGTTGACCAGTAACCGCCGCCAATCAGAAGGACGAACAATGAAGCCGCTAAGGCGGGGGCCGGCTGAATAAGCGTGTCCACCCAGGGTCTCAGCCAGTGGACTTTGGACTCCTTAGAGCGGTGTTGCATCGCCTTGGACTCAGTCACCTCTGCCCGCTGTATCAGGGCCCTCCCCAGAGTCAACTTCTCACGAATCTTAGGTGAACCTAGAAGTCGTAATTCAAAAGACCTTCTTTCAGAATCGTCCAAATCATCTTGCAGATAATCTTCGACGAGATCGTCTTCGACCAGGTCTACCAAGGATCCAACTTGTCCGAAGAGTTGATCATCGTCCATCAGCTGTCCTTCGAAACTCTTTTCTTCGGATTCGCTCAAGTGACCAAGCAGGTAGTCCTTGAGTTTCGTCTCAATGAAGTCTTCCTTTCTCATGTTCTTCCTCAGTGAGTTCGCTCTTCCTGGTCCTCAACTGTTAATGACCGAACTGGTCTTTTCATTTCTGTTGCAGGCACACAGTGACACACTTGCGGAGACGCCTCCGTATCCGACAGGTTTGGATTCTCAAGGAGTTGACACTGGTACCCAGTTGCTCTGCCAGGTTCTCTCGATGATCGATTTTGGCGCGCTTCTCTCCACGGTAATAATCCAGGATCAGCGCTCGCTCAACGGGACGGATTTCTTCCAGGCAGTCATCGAGACAACTCAGGGCCGCGTCAGCTCTTTCGTCCTTTATGACCTCCGGGGGAAGTTCGGGAAGTTTCCTGCGTCGGAGCGATTCCAGGAAGATCAATCGTGCGACGCCGCATACATAATGGGACGGATCACCGACAAAGCTGGTCAGATCCGGCAACCTCTGACTGACTCGATCGAAAGTTTTGTCTACCAGTTCTTCAGGAGTCTCCGATCCTCGCCACCTGAAGAGACGAATCAGCTTGCGCCTGATCTGTTCGTAGACCAAACCTTGCAGGTCCTGAATCTCCCAGGGCTTCAACCCTTTGACAGATCGATTGCAGACCAGGAAGTTAAGCAGGTCGTCAAATCCCTGATTCCGGTGATACTCATTCTCAGAGCCCGTGTCATTCACCTGCCGGTTCTCCCCTCGCCATCCAATCACCCTGCACAATGAACGCAGCCCAGTAGAATGGTGATCGCCATTCCGGAGTTTCCAACATCTGAATCTGCGCATCCCGCAGGGCAGCTACAGCAGCCTTCCCATCAACCATCAGAGCCCGATAGAAGCGTACCATCAGTTCCTTCGTGGCCAGATCGTCAACCTTCCAAAGACTGGCGACTACCCGATCAGCTCCGGCATACATGAATCCCCTGACCAGTCCAACCAGGCCTTCTCCTCTGAATTCCTTCCCCAGGTAGGATTCACATGCACTCAGAACGACCATGTCAACCGGGAGGTCGAGGTTATAGATATCGTGTAGTCTCAAGAAGCCCTCGACAGGGTTCCCGTTCCTGTCAAACATCGATAACACAACGCCAGAGAGCCCTGGATGCTCCTGGTCGAGAATGCTGTGGGTGGCAAAGTGGATTATCCCGTAGTCACGGAGAAACTCACTGGTCGCCACTTCGCGGCTGGCGTCAAACCCAGTCGCTTTGAAGAACGAATCCCTGGGGAGTAAGCCGACGATGGCCTCGGCTTCATATTGAGTCGAAGGAAGCCTTGGGAAGCGTGATGAATGGAGACTGGTTCGGATGGTCTCATCTGAGGGACGAGATTGGTCGGGTGAGCCGACAGCCCCTGCGCTGTTTGGCAGTCTCGGATCATCAGGTTGTAACACAGGATCTGCCAGGACGGCCAATGCTTTCGCCGGCCGTTTCTGCGCGGTTGCATCCTTTCTCAGGGCAGCAAGGATTGAAGCTGATGGAAGGCGCACCAGTTCATACTCCATCACCAGCGGCTCTGCATTCGTACTGGTTCCGCCGCCCGGCATTGGAAGCGCCGAGAAGGGCACATATTGGAGTACTCCATCGCTTACTATCAAGAGCCTTTTGTGCTCAGATGTTGCGTCCATTCTTCCAAGTAGAACCTCGGAAAGCACTGCTGCCTGAGTCCAATACTGCCTTTCCGCGTCGCGGATTCGGAGACGACGCTCACGGGTGGTTTCACCAGGTCTTGGCTCGCGTGCCCGCAGGAGCTGGAGGACTTCGAGAACTGCCTTTTCGATTTCGGCCCGCGGCGGCAGTATATGGAGACTGTGTGAGCTCTTGCCCACGATCCAGAGAAAGCTCCGTTTCTCGCCCAGCTGATATTCGAGCAGAAGGGTTTCTTCATCCAGCAGTTGATTCTGAACCTCCTTCAAACTCAGGATCGCGGGCCTTGTAAGTGCAGCATACTGAGGGCTTCGACTGCGGATGAGTGCATCCAGCTGAGTATATTCGGCGGTCAGGCGTTCGACCTCCGTGTCAAGCTCGACTGCCTTCTCCTCTGCGTCTGACGGCAAGTAAAGTTTTTGTTCTGCTACACGATTCAGACTCGCTCTGAGCTCTTTCTCCTGCTCGAGTAGACTCGGGTCGACGCCTTGGTAGATTTCGACATCAGCCTCGGACAGGCTGTCGAGGAGTGAGCGAGCTCTCGCCTCCTCACTAGCCTCGAATGCTAGTGAGTCAAAGCCAACCGTTTGCTCTGAGAGGTGCTCTTGAACCAGCAAGTCTATCCGTAACTGATACAGATGATGGACAGTGGCAAAATAAGATGTCCTGAAGGAATGCCCTGGAAAATCTGAGCGAACTGACTCCACAAGCTGCAGAGCAAGCTCAACCTGGCGATGAGCCTCAGCCAATTGTTCGATCGATCGGTGCGCTTGGGCTAGCCTGAAGTGAACCTGAGCTTGACGGTGTCGGTATCCTGACTTCTGGCAAATCGCTAGCGCTTCACGGAAGTTTTCGAGAGCACTGTCAATTTGCCCGAGGTTCTGATGGATCAGTCCCAGTTGCATCAAGGTATCGGCTTCGGTATATGATTCTTGGTTCTCGCGGTTCAGTTGCAGCGCTTTCTCAAAATGCGGAAGTGCTTCCTCGGGTTCGTTGAGTTTCAGATAGGTCTCTCCGATAAAGTGAAGGATGATGCCCTCGAAGCGCGGGTTTTGCTGGGCGCGCGTAAGGGTAAGAGATTCGAGAAAGCACTGCAAAGCCGGTTCTGTCAAACCGAGGTCAAGGTTCGCGATCCCAAGCGAGTGCAGGGAATTGGCCTGACCATGCAGGTTTCCGATCTTCTTGTTTACCTCGAAGGCTTCTGAAAAGTGTCTTTTTGCATTCCTGGCGTCCCCGCTGTCCAGGAAAATCCATCCGATTCCAGTCAACACCCGAGCCTCTGTTCTCGGGTCATAGGATTTTCTTAGAGTTTCGCGAGCCCTAAAATACAGATCGAGCGCCTGCTCTTTGTCGTCAAGCTTCGAATGATGGTTAGCCAACATTTGAAGCGCTTTTGCAACGCCAGGAAGGTATTCAAGAGACTGCCAGAGGGTCAAGGCCTCCTCAATTGATTGGCGGGCCATCTGCTCTTCACCTAAGGAGAAATAGGCTACATACAGCTCCACCGCTGTTCGAGCTTGTCCGTGGCGGTTGCCAAGCTTTCTCCAGAGCCCCTGAGCTTTAGACAGGAGCACCCGTGCTTCATCATGGTGGCCGTAGTTCTTCACAAAACCCATAGCTTCCAGACACTGAGCTCTCAGAGCTGACTCTGGAAGCCCTTCGGTTGCCTGCAGGGCATATTGCGCGATTCGAAGGGCCTCAGCGTTGCGGCCCAGATAGGCCCGAAGTCGAGCTAATTCGAAGATTGTAGAAATCTCGGACTCGAGATCTCCATACTCTCTGGCCAGCTCAAGAGAGGAAGACAGAATCTCAACAGCTTGTTCGCTGTCCCCAACCAAGCTCTGCAGAACCCCCTGTCGCCTGAGTGCGCGCATTTCACCCCGTCTGTCGCTCGCTTCCCTAAGGTTTGCAGTAGCCTCAGAGAGTTTCTGGATGGCCTCGTAATAGGACCCTTCAGACCAACTGGCAGCAAGCTCCTCGGCCTCCAGCATGAGGCGTTCGCCTTTAGCTCTATGTGCGTCTTGCTCACTCGCCGGCCTAACTGTCTGACGCCTGAGGGTGACTCTTCCCTGGACTTTGCCCTCTCCATTTCGAAAGATCAGCAACGAATGGAGGCCTTCAGATGCAGCGATAATGGAAATGGGGACTTTTTCGACTGGGCCAATTAGGTAGCGGTATCGTTCCTGACCGTCCGGATCTTCTAAGGCTACCCACACCCTCACATCACTCGACAGCCAGAACTTTGCGTACTGGTCTCGGGGCATTTCAAACTGGAAGGCTTTTTGGTCTTCCAGGGCAATCTCTACGTTCTGTCCAACGGGAAGAGGATTCTCTGGATTCCCAGATGAAGCTCGGCTATACAGACTGCCTTGGATCAGCACCAGTCCAAGCAGCCAAGCTAACCTGCGAAGACTGAAACATGTCTGCAGATTTCTGTAAGCGACTACCGCTGTACTCAAAATGAGCCTTCCTCCGCAAACGGAGCGAGCCAGGATAAACTGCCAGAACAGGACTATTCGGTTTCTGTGTTCTCCGTTGACCCTTCTCGGGTGCTCTCAAGGCAGCCCCTGCCTTCCGCTTCAAGCCTGTAGAAGCCGTCTGGTGGATTCTTGACCTTCACGGGCCGGCATAATCCTTTCCCACTATAAGGACCGCCCTCCTTGCCGCTGTATGGTCCACCCTCTTTGCCGCTATAAGGACCACCCTCTCGAACGAGGAGGTGTTGTCCAGGTTGTAGTCTCACGTAGTCAAAGGGCACCCACCTATTCGAGTCGAGAGCATCGGGGGCAAGGAAATCGCGTTCGAACACAAACTCATTCAATTCGAGGTGCTCGATCAGTTCCTTGAGGGTCTCCCATCTCTCGTCGCTGTCAGCCAGCTGACGCTCGATGTACCAACTGACGACTGCCCGCAAAGCCTCTAGGTTGTCTTTGATTAATCCTATCAGGCTCCCATCTTCGAGCTGCTTATCAAACTTCCTGACTTCGGTTCCCAGGAGTTGAACAATCGTGTGCATCTTCTCTATTAGGAGTTCTTCCAAGACCTTTGCGCTACCCCTGTCCCGAATGATTATTTTCAAGGCTTTGATCAGACGTTCGTCTCCGGCAATCCTTTCCTCTTGGCCTCTTCGAACCCTGCGTGTCGTACGGAGGTACTCACGCAGGAAGTCGGCCCACGTCGTAGAGTTCTCACGGCCGGTGCCTCCATTAAACGCAAGGTTCTCGTATTCAGGTGCAAAAGCCGATGCAGCCCAGGGAAAGTAAATTGCCAGGCCATGGGAGTGCTGGAATTCCGGCCCCGTTGTTCCACAGAGGATGACAGCGTCGTCAACTCCGGTTCTAACGGCTGCACAGAGATTCCGGATTTCCTTCTCCCATCGGCTGCCACCATTCAGGAAACGCTCCAGCTGAATGCAAAAATCCCAAAGATCTACATAATTCTCTCGTTTGTAAGACTGACAATACCAGTGGGCTAGGATCAAGGCGTTCCTTAGTGTGCGAGCTCTATCCAGATTCTGTTGAGTCCTTGTTCCTCCGCCTCCCGTCGCTGCCAAGAATTCGCTTAGCTCGTACTCAAGGACAAGACCTCCGGAAACTAGGCTCAGCTCGCTCAATTCCTCGAAATCACCCAACCGTTCTAAATGGTTCGTCAGCTCTTCGGAAAGATTACCAACCGCCTCGGCCAGCACGTCCATTTTCGAAAGACAAATGGCGGAAAGCTGCGTCGATGTGCCGGCAACCTCATGATCTCGATAGAACTTTTGGTAGCCCTTGACAATGCCTTCGGCCGCTTCGCGGGGAGTAGCCGAGTTTTTAAGTGCTTCGAGCGCACAGTGATACGGCCAACCTGTGCTCGGGACAAAACCCTCTGAACCCACGAGGATCTCTGCATGTTTGCGGACCTCGTAGCAGACTTCTATCATGCCCATTAGACAGCTATCCATGCCCAGGATGTTGATCTCGGGTCCCCCGGTAGGCTTTGTGTTGCTCACTCGATTTCCCAGACGTGCGATCTTGACCAGCTCGAGGAATGTGTTGGTTGCTGGGATACTGAGAGAACTCTGTGGGTCCTCATCTGGGAGGAAGTCACCAATGGTCCCAGATCCATGACCTGAAAGAACAATCACTGAGTGGTCTGTCTCGGAGAATTTACCAATCAACTCAATTACGAAGTTCTGAAGCTGCGCAGCTGTTGTTGCTCCTCTGAGCAGGACCTCCCCTCCCCCTTTGAGCCAACGTTTGAACTTGATCTTGACTTCACCGGGGAGATCGTCGAGAGTGGCTCCCACACGGCCTTGTCCGACGAGAATGTTCAGGATCTTACCTTCTGTCATTGTAGAGGGACCTTTGGCCATCTCTTCTGAGATGTCGACTTCGGTGATTGTCTTCTGAAGATCAGGATTCACGGGATTTGATTTTGCTTTGAGCAAGATCTCCCGAGCAATCGCAAGTTTGCGATGCTTGTTGAGGTCGTGCTCGTCAATTGGATCTCCAGCCCGCTCGAAAACAGCCTTTGAAGATTGATCGAAGGTAAATTTCCGTGGGTAATTGCCGAACGGATCAAGGTAGGCGTCGACTTTAATCACGTTTCCCCACTTCTTGCAGAAACGATTCATCTGCTTTAGCGCTGTGACCATCTCGTCACTCAAGTTGTTGTCTCCGGCCAGATACACCATCACCGACCATTTCTTGGTTTCTGAATCGTTCATAGTTGCTCCTCCTTCCTTTTCACCTGTGGCGAAAAGCTTGACAGACCATTCGTCAAAGAACACCTTGCAGCCGTTCTCTAAACCGACTCTGGTTACCTGGAAGTCCTCTCGACAAGGTTGCTTGAGAAAAAGAGGGACTCGGGTTGAAATGCGCAAGTGGCACAGGTGCAGAAAGAGGAGAAAGGCAGTAATGCGAAACAGCCGATCATGAGCGTAACCAAGAATGGAGGGTTGTCCAACCCGATCACCGTGAACGCGTCGAGAAACATCTCAAGCACTTCTTTTAGAAGCTTACTGGTCGATCCTATGAATGTAAAGAGATTTGTAAACCAGCCGGCTCCTATAACTTATACTGAGTACTAAATGCGCGGTGAATCCATCGCTCACCTGTACCGAGAATTCAAAATGTAAATGTCAGATATCTCAGAAACATTTCACGAGCTAACCCAGTAGAGTCCATCAAGAAGATGTCGCGGAACAGCGTGATTGCAGATTTAATGCCAAGCGACGCAATCTGGCTTCTATTTCGAGTTGAAATTTCCTGATCTGATCCGTAGGCTGAGATCAGAGAGTGTTCCACTGGATTATTTTGGGGTTTGTTGATTGAAGGAGGATCCGAAATGAAACAATCCACCCTGGCTGTGATTATTGGGAATCGTGATTTCTTTCCGGATGCATTGGTCACTGAGGCACGCCAGGAAATACTTCTGACTCTGGTGGAAATCGGAGTCAAATCCATATTACTGACTGAAGAAGAGACTGAACTTGGTGGAGTCGAGACTTTTGCGGATGCGCGGAAGTGCGCCGCTTTATTCAAGCGCCACCTGGACGAAATCGACGGATTACTCATAGTTCTTCCCAACTTTGGTGATGAGAAAGGAATTCTCGATACAGTCCGGCTATCGGGATTAAATGTGCCGATTTTGGTACAGGCCTACCCGGACGATCTCGACGCACTGCACGTGGCAAAGAGACGGGATGCCTACTGTGGAAAGATCTCAGTCTGTAATAATTTGAGGCAGCGTGGAGTTCCTTTTTCACTGACAACTCGTCATGTCGTCAAACCCAGTGATCAGAGTTTCCGACATGACCTGGTTCAATTCCTCTCAGTTTGTCGGGTAGTCAAGGGAGTTCGGAACGCCCGGATCGGAGCCATCGGAGCCAGGCCAGGGGCATTCAATACAGTCCGATACAGCGAGAAGATCCTCGAAAGACAGGGCATATCCGTCACCACTATCGATCTCTCGGACATCCTGGCGGCAGCTGAAAAACTGGAGGAGGAATCCGCACCGGTTAAAAAGAAGGTATCAGAGTTAACAGGATATGCCGATGCGTCGTCAGTTCCATCCAAACATATTGGACGGATGGCCCGGTTAGGGATGGCGATCGAGAGCTTTATGAAAGAGAATGCCCTCGATGCCACAGCAATCCAATGCTGGACTTCTATTCAAGAAAACTTCGGCTGTAATGCCTGCACACTGATGAGCATGATGAGTGAAAAACTACTGCCCAGTGCGTGCGAAGTCGATGTCACCGGAGTTCTGACAATGTATGCTCTACAGCTGGCCTCTCAAAGTCCGGCGGCCTTAGTGGACTGGAATAATAACTATGGAGACGATGAAGACAGATGTGTCCTGTTCCACTGTGGGAACTGGGCAAAATCACTGGTGGAATCTCCAAAGATATCGACAGCTCCGATACTGGGTTCGGTTGTCGGGGAGGAGAACACCTATGGAGCGATGGAAGGGCGGTCTCCAGCTAGTCCCCTGACCTTTGCTCGACTGACTACTGACGATGCAGTTGGTGAAATCAAGGCTTATGTGGGAGAGGGCCATCTCACCGATGATCCTCTAAACACTTTCGGTAACCGGGCTGTGGCTAGAATCCCT
>JAUVSF010000276.1 GCA_030597245.1 Acidobacteriota bacterium | reverse complement strand
TCAGTGGGCGTTATATGTTCATCCGGGTTATCCCGATGTCGAGGGAACAACGTCCGGACAGGGAGCGCCTGGACGCGCAGATTATAGCAAAGGCGGTCGAAGGGGCTTAGCCGTAAGGGGGCGTCGCCCAAATCGAAATGCACGGATTCGAGCTTCGAGCTTGGGCTGTGGTGTTTGAGCAACAGCCCCCAAAGAGGTTATCGAGGAGTCACGATCCTGCGAGTCTCTTAATCTCCCTGAACACAACAGCAGTAGCATCCTCCGGGGTCTGTTCCGCTTCAAGGTGGAAGGCAGGGCCGAAGTACACTTGAACCGAGCCGGATTTGGGCCAGCTCTTATGGCGAGACATGATCTCAAAGGTTCCGCGAATATAGGTTGGGACTACCGGAAGATCCAGGTTCTTGGCGAGCAGGCCTAAGCCGGGCTTGAACGGTTTGAGAGTACCGTCATCGGTTCTTTCGCCCTCGGGAAACAGGAGTGTCGCGTAGCCCTTATCCGCAAGTTCACCCGCGTAGCGAATGAAATCACGAACGCCCCCTGAACGCTGGGGCAACGGATACGTGTTGAACAGCACACAAGCGAGCCAGTATTCCACTGTACTCCGGATTCGTTCTGATGCGGAGAATCGGTCCGGCCGGAAGTGGGCTTCGAAATACTCCAGCCGTATGGCAGGTGCGATGCGAGGTCTCCAAGCTCTGGGTAATGCTGCAAGGAACGCGACTGTATCCAGATTACTGGCATGATTTGCTGCGAAGATGACGGGTGGCTCAATGTTTGTCAATTGCTCTCTTCCGGTCACTTCCAGGCTGATGTAACGTTTGAAAAGGGGCAGCGTCACGAGGTTGCGTATAGAGTTGCGTACCGCGCGTATCGGAAATCGCAACGTCCACCTTGGGGGATCATAGGGACTCCGGCGCCACGGCTGTTCTTCCCAGGGATGCACTTGAGTAGGCGCTTTCAGGCGGGCCGATCGCTCGAACCATTCGCTCAGTTGAGCGACAGTAGTCAGTTCGGTAAAACCTTGTTCTCCCAGGATCAACCCGTACTGTTGTTCGAGTCTGCAGAGTAGATCCACTCGGTCGAGGGAGGAAAGTCCCAGGTCTTCGGCCAGGCGGTCTGACTCTTCAATTTGGGCGGCATCTCTCACCGTTATTTGCGCCAGCACCAGTTTTAATCGGTTGGTAGTGACCTGCTCTCCAGTCAGTTGCCCGGAACGAGCCTGGCGCAATTCAGCAACCCGCTCCGCGACGGCCTGTCGCTTGATCTTCAAGGTGGAACCCGTGCGGGGAAAATCAGAACCGGGCCACACGGTCCAGGCTTTGATTCGCTGGTGAGGCTCTAGTTTCTGATTGGCTTGCCTGATGGTGTCAGCGAGGTTGCCCGGAAGGCGTGATGGAATCAGGACTGCATGGACAACCTCCTGTCCGGCCTGCTTCAATCCGATGACCGTACTGGCCTCGATCTCGCCGAAGCTGTTCAGAATCCGTTCCAGATCTTCCGGATATACGTTCATGCCGTCGGAAGTCACGATGACGTCCCTCTTTCGACCCCTGAAGTAGAGAAAGCCGTCTTCATCGATTGTCCCAATATCCCCGGTGTGTAACCATTCATCTCCGCTCACAACAGTCTGAGGCGCTCCATGGCCCTCTCCCTGGTGCAAGTACTCGGTGACGATACTCGCCCCACGGACCAGAATCTCCCCGTCGTCTCCAAGGCGGACTTCCTGCCCGGGTAACGGCTTGCCGATCGAGCCACGTCTCTTCTCGAAGGGGTGATTCAGCGCCACTATTGGGCTTGCCTCGGTCAAGCCGTAGCCTTGGACTACGAGGTATCCCAGGCGCGTCCAGAATGTCTCAAGGTCTGGGTTCAGATGGGCGCCTCCGACAACGACGGCCCAGAACTTCCATCCGAACAGCCTGTGAACCTCCCGATACTTCCACCAGCGCTCCGCCACTCCGGGTACACCCGAGGTCCGAATTCTTTTCTCTGGAAGATCGATGCGATGCTGCAGAGAATCGACCAACTGGGTAAGAAGTCTAGGGACGCAGACCAGTACCGAGACACGTTGGCGTCGAATGGCATCGATTGTGGAACGTGGCCCGGAGTCGGAGACAAACACGCTTGAGCCACCCAGCAGGCTTGGAATGAAAAGGCTCATCGACTGGCCGAACATGTGGCTGAGGGGGAGGAGATTCAAGATCCGAATAGGCTGGAAGGGTGTGGCCATCCACCGATAAAGGGAGATCTCCTGGTGAACGGGGTTCAGGTTAGCGCAAAGGTTGCGATGTCGATGGACGACGCCCTTGGGCTCGCCTGTAGTGCCTGAGGTGAAAATGACTTCGACAACATCATCTTCATTGATTTCTATCGGTTCCAGTGGGGCTGGGGGTAGCTCGCGTATGGTTCGATACGAGAGCCTTGGCGACGTCACGGAGTCGGCTTGAACCGAGTCTCCGTGGATCAGAAGACAAGCGTCAGTCGTGGCCGCCACTCTTCGCACAAAGTCGATGGAAAAGGAGGGATCGACAGGAACAACGTGAACTCCCCTTGCAACTGCGCCCCAAAAGGCGGATACCCATTCAGGCCGGTTCTCTCCCCAGAGGAGTAGCCTGTTCCCCTTCTTGATATTGGTTTGATCGAGGAATTGAGCAAAAGCACCTGACTTGGATAGGAGCTGAGAGTAGCTCAGCTTCCGGGTGCGGAAACCGTCGTAATGGCAGATTGCCTCTCGATCGCCAATCTCTCGAAAGCGAGAAAGAAGATCGAGAAGCGTCTTAATCACCAGTTGGACTCATCAAGCTCCGACCCGTCTTCAAGGTACCAGGTCTCGGCTCCGTAGTCTCTCGAAACAAAGATATAAAGCTTCCCGGCCTTGTCTGCAGACTCTCTCGGTAATGACATCCGGAAAACAAATTCCCTGCCTTCTCCCGCCAGTTCGGAAGCTGAGAATGCAAAGCCGCGAACAGAAAGCTGCGGGATTCCCCACCAGTGGTTGGTGTTCTTCTGGACGAAGTTAACAGGATCCTTGGACACTGCGGCTTCGTTTTCTAGAAGCTCCAAAGTCACGTCCGGTGTTTTGTCACCACGGATACCGATGCCGATTCTATATCTGCTGTTAGGCACGAAATTTGAAAAACGGACCGAGAACCGTACAGCACCCTCTGCCGAACGGATAATCGGAGCTGACATCGTAGCACTTGTTTGAGCAAGAACTGGAGTGGCTAGGAAACCAGTCAGAAAGGCAGTGAACACCAAGAGAAGAAGCTTGCATTTCATCTTGCAGTCCCCCTTAAAAGTAAGAAACTTGAGCTGCATTTTACCAGACGGTACCAGCCAATTTCCCCGGAAGATGGAAGTTGATCCCCCTCCCAGCAATCCGAATTAAAGTTGACACTTCCCAAGGGATGTAAGCAGAAAGAATCCTCACACATCCCCAAATTACGTCAACTTCATAATATACTAAGGCAAGAGCTTTAGAAACCCGCAAACCGACCTGCCACAAAACTCCCTGATCTAAACCGGGCAGCTGGACTCCTCAGGATCTATTTGTGCAAGACCTCGTTTCGGTTATATCTTTAGCACTATGAAGGCAATACGTGTTCAGAAGACCGGTGGCCCAGAGGTACTAGAGTATCTGGAAGTCGCGGATTTGAAACCTGGAGAAGATCAGATTCTTGTGCAGGTTGAGGCAGTTGGTGTCAATTTCATTGATACGTACCACAGAGAGGGGCTCTATCCAGTGGAACTCCCGTTTACCCCGGGGATTGAGGCCGCGGGCCTTGTACTTGAAGTGGGGTCCGGTGTTACGAGTTTTAGTCCAGGAGAACGGGTCGTCTATTGTCTGAATATCGGATCGTACGCTGAGCAAGCGATTGTTGATAAGTCCAAAGCCGTGCGTCTGCCGGATAAGGTTGGCCTGGATGAAGGAGTGGCAGCGATGTGCCAGGGCATGACCGCCCACTACTTGACGACTGACTGCTACTCCGTGAAGCCTGGAGACACAGCTCTGGTTCACGCGGCTGCGGGTGGAGTCGGGTTATTGTTGGTTCAAATGGTTAAACTTGCCGGTGCCCGGGTGATTGGGACTGTTTCCACTGAAGAGAAGGCACAACTTGCTCTGGGTGTGGGAGCAGACCATGTCATCCGCTATGCTCATGAAGATTTTGAGACCGAAGTGACCCGGTTCACCCAGGGTGAAGGCGTTGATGTCGTTTACGAGTCGGTGGGGAAGGCAACCTTCGAAAGAAGTCTGAATTGCCTGAAGCCGCGTGGTTACTTGATCCTCTTTGGGCAGTCGAGCGGGCCTGTTGAGCCTTTCGACCCCCAGATTCTCAATCAGAAAGGCTCCCTCTTCATTACCCGTCCTTCACTGCTTCATTATGCGGCAACTCGCAAAGAGTTCGAGAAAAGAGCCGTTTCTGTTCTGCGAATGATCGAGAACAACCAGATTAGCATCACTATTGGTGATAAATTAAAGTTGTCTGAAGCGGCTGAAGCACATCGGAGGTTGGAAGGCCGTTTGACAACTGGGAAGATTCTCTTAGTACCGTGAGGTGAATTTGGACGCTTTGCAACGAATTCTTCTGCTCGTTTGTCTCCTGATGATTTCAGGTTCTGCATCAGCGAAAGAAATCGCCCTGACCTTTGAAAAACTGCCGGCGATGAAACCTTACGGTTTCTGGACTCCAAGGGAAATCAGCAACATGGTGTTGCGAGCATTGAAGCCTCGCAACATTAAGGCAGCAGGCTTCATTGTTGAGGAGAAGATCGATGATGATCCTCAGAGCTACATTGTGCTTGAGGACTGGTTCAAGGCGGGACACACGCTCGGACACAACACCTATTCATATGTCGATTTCAATGAGGTAACCGTCAAGGATTTCCTGGCACATGTGGCGGATGGACAAAAGTATCTTCGTCGGGCCACAAAAGTTAGACGCCCGTTGGATCGATATTTACGTTTCCCACTTCTTCACGAAGGGAATACCGGATCGAAGAAAAAGGATGTCGCGAAACGGCTCTATCGCGGAGGATACCTGATTGCACCGGCGACGGTGATCCCAACCGATTACGAGTTCAACCACGTTTATCACGATGTAACGGATGCCGAAGGCTCTGAGCTTTTGGACCAGTTCAAGGGGCTTTACCTGGAACACCTGTCGGAGTGTCTCGACTACGCCGAAAAGCAGTCTGACCTGGTGTTTGATCGCCAGATTAAACACATCCTTCGCCTCCACTTGGGTATCGCAACCGCCATCCTCATTGAAGATACCCTCGAGCTCCTCGAGAATAGAGGATTCGAGTTTGTCTCCCTGGAAGAAGCATTGGAGGATCCGGCCTATGAAACTGAGGAAATGTATGTTGGGCCTCTGGGGCTGAGTTTTATTGATCGCGTTGCTGCTACTCAGGGCCTTCCCTTTGAGGAAGAAGGCTGCCGGGTCTCCCGGCGAGAAGTTCGCGCCAAACTCCGCATCCCCCGCAGGTGAAGGAATTCGGTTCTCGGTGTGTAGTTGTCGGTGGACTCGTAAGTGGAAGGGTCGGTTCAAGTGTTCGGTATGTCGGGGCGTTGAGAATATGAAGCTCCCCACTCCTCGAGCTAGCTATCCGCCATCGCCTGACACATCCCTCGTTCGGCCGCACCGCACGGACAAGGTCCCGACTCGCGAACGGGAGGCGACGCTTCTAATTGAACTGCGAAACTGGAAAGTAGTTTCTCAGCTCGGGTGCTTCCACATTCCGGACACTCGATGCTTTCGGTCGAACGGAAAATGATTTTCTCGAACTCGCTCGAACACTCCTCACAGCGATACTCAAAAATTGGCATGTGACTATTATAGACGGGTTCCAGGTTCTGGAGATGCGCGGGAGTTGATACATCGACTCACTTAGGTTCCTCAGCTGTGGGACTTACCACCAAGGGAATGACGATTTTCGATTTTCGAATGTTGAGTTGGCCATTCGTCACAGGCGGGACGCCTATGTTCTGCGCCGGCATCCACCTTCGCTCTGCGAGCTACGGTGCGACAGGTCCGTTATCCGGTCCTACCGATCACCGATAACGGTTAACCAATCACCCTTTCCTGTTCGTCGTTCGCACCTCGACAAGCCCCGAGACCAAGACCCAAAATCCGAGAAATGCTAGACTCGTTTCGATGCTTGCTGTCATTTGTTCAGGGCTGCTCTGCCTTTCACTTTTTGGGCAAGATAGTGGGAGAATAGTCAGCCTGAACGGACGGAACTTCTCTATTCAGGTACTTGAACCTGAGGGCTGGAAACTGGACACGCGGTCGGCTCCCCAGCTCGCCAACTTCATCTTTCATCCTGAGGATGTCAACTGGAGGCGTGCGGATGCAGTTGTTTTTGTGCGACTGATTCCCCGGAGCAGCGAAGATTCTGAGGAGGAGTTCATCGCTCTGAACCGGAGCCGGTTTGAAGAAGGGTGCCCTTTCGCGGAACCCGAACAGGGTGAGTCACGCCTGCTGTCTGTGGATCGTTTCGCGATTCGGGTTTATGATTGTCCAGGGGTTCGAAAAGAAATCGTGGCGATCACGTCTGTTCCTGGTTTCTTCGCTGCGTTTGCGTTAAGTTTGCAGAACGAGGAAG
>JAUVSF010000311.1 GCA_030597245.1 Acidobacteriota bacterium | reverse complement strand
CCCTGGACACCCTGATCGAACATTACGATAAGTATTACGTACCCAACAACGCGACTCTCGTCGTTGTCGGAGATGTAGACGTTGATGAAGCCCTTAAGCACATCGACAGAAATTTCGGTTCGCTCCCTTCAAAACCTACTGTCAACTCCGGCCGCAAACTTCAGCCTGAACGAAGGCCGGAGCGGATCGAAGTCACCATACCTTCCGCTGTGTCACGGGTGCTGGTCGCGATACCCGCCCCCCCCATTGACAGCTCGGAACTTTGGAACATGCAACTTATTGATCGAATCCTCTCAGAGGGTAAGCTATCCAGACTTCACATCCGGATGGTCGAAAACGAACAACTGGCATCCTTGGCTACTTCCGAGATTGAAGAGACCATGGACCCGTATCACATGTTCATTCGGTTTGAACTTGAGAAGGGTGTCAAACCTGAATTAGCGGTTCGGTCCGTGTTTGACGAACTCGAGAAACTCTATGAGCAGGAACTGGACGAAGCAGAACTCCGAAAGGCCAAGAACCAGTGCGTCTCCCAGTTCCTTAATGATCTTGAAACCACATTCGATCAGAGTTTTCAGCTGGGCCTGTGGGAGACCCTTTTTCACTGGGAAGGCCTTAACAAGTATATAGAAGGGCTCGAATCCGCAAGCGCTTCACAAATACGTCAGACTGCGGCAAAGTACTGCAATCCAGATAAAGCGGTAGTGTGCGTGGCTAATCCCGATTCAAACTGAATGCTGGAAAACATAGACTTCGAAAGAGTAGGTTTCGACAACGGGTTGACTCTCCTGTACGCCCACAACCCCCGACTGCCGGTCGTTTCACTCAACGCTTTTCTGCTTGTGGGGAAAGATCAGAATCCGATTACCGGTGCGGGCACCGCAGCACTCACCGCTCGGCTACTGGATGAAGGCACGGAAAACCTTAATCACAGGCAGATTTCCGAACTGTTGGAAAACGCAGGTGGACACCTGGGCACGTTCAGTGACCGAGAATTGACCGGTGTCTGCTTCCAGCTCATGGCAAGTGAACTGCCTCTCGGAATGACCCTTCTCGCCGAAATGCTCCTCAGGCCGGTGTTTCCCGAATCGAGATTCGAAAACGAGCGGAAAAGGGTCCTGAACCATCTGGCAGCCATGAGTGAAGACCCGCAACTGATTGGCGACGAACTCCTTAACCAGCAGATTTATGCGGGAACCCCGCTTGAATACCCGCTGTTAGGCACTCCCGAGAGCCTATCCGAAATCACAGCGAAGGATCTCCGTCTGTTTCACGAACAGAAATACGGAGCCAAGAACACGCTGCTGGTGGTCGTGGGAGCAAATAAGTTTGAGGAGGTCCTGGAACTGACAGAGAAGCGGCTCTCCAACTGGGAGAATCAAAACCAGCAGTTGACACCCAGATGGCAACTCCAACGACAAAGCAGGCCCCTCTGTTGCACAAGACCAATGAACAAAGAGCAGCTATGTATCTATCTGGGACACCTTGGAACGGTTAGAGACAACCCCGACTACTATGCACTGCAGGTCCTCGACGTGATCCTTGGAGGAGGCCCGGGGTTTGTCAGTCGGATTCCGAGGACACTCCGCGATGAGAAGGGCCTGGCTTACACAACCTACTCCGATATCAGCGGATCGTGTGGGCTTTACCCGGGTCGTTTCGTGGCCTATGTCGGGACATCCCCAGAAAAAAGAAACGAAGCTCTAAACGAACTCCATCGAGAAATCAACGAGTTTGTTGAGAGCGGCCCCACGGAGGAAGAGATTTGCCTGGCACAAAGCTATCTCATAGGCAACTTCGTTTTCGAGTTCCATTCAAACCTTTCACTGGCACGGTTCCTTCTTACCGCTGAAATGCATTCTCTAGGGAAGGATTTTCCGAAACGCTACCGCGATCATATTCGCTCCGTCACGTGCGAGGATGTCAGCCGGGTTGCCCACCGTTATCTGGATACTGTAAACTACACTACGGTTTTTGTGGGCGCTGTTTAGCACATTCAAATGAGCTGCAAACCCTTCCTTCGAAGATATTCAACATTGTCGTCATCCATCGCTTCCCTGTTTCGAATTGCACTAACACTTTCGTGTCTACTCATAGTCACAACCGACTGTTCCAAGAGGCCGCCCCCGTTGCCACCTTCGACCGGAGGGACTCCCTCTGCAGCCTCCGGCGATTCGACGGACAAATCGGCGGGTATCCACCTTGCCCCGGAGTTGGACCTACGGATGGAACCACCTTCGATTCGACCTGGACAATCCGCCCTTCTCACCTGGGAAAGCAGGAACACTGAAAGCGTTACGATTGAGCCTGCTATTGGCAGCGTTGATCTATCGGGCCGAATCAAATTCTTTCCAGATGAGACTACTACCTATACGGTTCGTGCCGAAGGCCCCGGTGGGATCATGTCCAAATCTGTGACCGTTAAGGGTGCTACAGACGAAAGCACTGCAGGAACCATCGATGAACAGGACATTCGACACCTGCCAATCGAGGAGCAGTTCAAGCTCCAGGTCAAACCGGTCTTTTTCGGCTTTGACAGTTCGGCGTTGTCCGAAGAGGCCGTTCTGACTTTGGATGGAGATGCCCGCTGGCTCCTGCGCCCCGAAAACCTTGAACTCAAGATTGTGCTCGAAGGCCATACTGACGAGAGGGGTAGCGAAGAATACAACCTGGCTCTGGGTGACAAGCGAGCTCAGGTTGTGTACCAATATTTGATCACGAAAGGCCTGGATGCCTCGAGGATGATACCGGTCTCGCTGGGGGAAGAACGCCCGTTCGATCGACGGCCGACCGAGGAAGCCTACGCTTTGAATCGGCGAGTAGAGTTCCGCCTCCTTCAGGAGGCCCGGTAGATGCCCGAGTAGCTCGAAAGAGGACACGTTTCAACACCAATGTTTCAAGGTCCTGAGAGGAAAAGTTCTCCGTTCTTGAAATTCATGCCGGTTGCGCTGGCCGTGTTTGTAGTACTTGTCGCTGGTGCGATTTACCTGAGTCAGCAATCTCATCCACCCTTGGAAAAGTTGGAGGGGGTTTTACACGAAGAGGATCTCGATTTCGAATGGTACCGACAGTATCTGGAATTGAAGAACCCCAGGATCCAGATGGGACTAAACTATGCGGGCAATCGCATCGTCATGTTTTCCGGAATCATCTCCAACGAAGGCGAAAGGACCATTGACGTAGTAGAACTGAAAATCATCTTTTTCAATTATGACGAACCTCTTCTGGAGATCCATCGGACCCCTCTGAGACCTGGCCCTTATACTCCTCCAATCCCTCAGCTCTCAGAAAGAGTTTTCAACTTCTACGTTGAACAGATTCCAGAGGGCTGGAAATCAAGCCATTCCGAGATATCGATTTCCGGTTTCCGCTTTGTAAATACTGGGAGTGAGGACTAGCGGGAGAATTCAGAGACTCACCACCAAGGGCACCAAGAGCACCAAGGATTAAATGCCCAATGGTTTCACTCAACGACTTTCATACAGAGAACGGTAATGTCGTCCGCTTGCTCTGTGCCCGAAGCCCAGTCAAAGACTTGCTCAACAATCAGCGACTGAATGTCTTCAGCGGTTAGGAAGCTGTTCGATCGTACGAGTTCAATCAGCTTTTCAGTGCCGAATTGCCCCCCTTCCTCGTTTTCAGCCTCGACTACCCCATCCGTGAACAATAAGGCCAAGTCCCCCTGCCGGAGTTGTACCTCTCCACCCTCAAATGCCCAGTTCTCGAAAAGGCCGACAACTGTCCCTCCCACGGTCAGCCCACTGACATCTCCATTCGAAAAGATCAGTGGCGGATGGTGGCCGGCATTGCAGTAGGAGAACACCAGGCTCTCCGCATCAAAATGACCCAGCACCAAAGTTGAATACGATTCAGGAGATGAGCGTTGGTAGAGTCGCCGATTGACGTCCGCGACGACAATCGCCATGCGGGTCTTCTGGTCCGAGAACTCGTTAAGAGTGGTTAGCCCACTTCTTATGGAGGACTGGAGGCTCGCCATCAGCAATGCCGCTGAAATGCCCTTCCCACTGATATCACCGAACACTACATCGAGACAGCTATCGTCCTCCCAGAGGAAATCGTAATAATCCCCGCTGACCTGCCGGGCTGGAGTGCAACTGGCCGCCATCTCCAATCGCCTGATCACTGGGAGCCGCGGCGGGAACAACTGGATCTGCACCTCTTTGGCGATCTCCAACTCTTTCTCCAAAGCTTCCCTTTCGGAAACCTGCTTCATCAGATTGATGATGCTGGACGACATGTTGTTAAAGGAATCCGCCATAGCATCCAACTGGTCTTTCCCGGTTGTTGGGATCCGGAATTCGAAATTGCCCTTCTGAATGTTCTTCGCACCCCGGTAGATATTGTCGATGGATCCCGTAATGCTCCGAACAATTGCCACTCCAACGAATAGTGAAGCGATCTCAACAAGCACGAAAGTCACCAGCAACAGCATGATCAGGACGATAAACCACTCCGTTCCCTTGGCGAAGGACTGCTCCACGAGAAAAACCATGGGAACCGACCACACAATCGACCAGTGGCTGCGCGGGGCTCCCGTCTCCCAATCGACCGGCTCGACAAAATGCGCCCAGTCAACCGAGAACCACCCCTGAGCAGCACGCACTCTTCCCTGAACGGCTCGAAACTCAGAGGGATTGTCAACAGGGTTCCAGGGCACAATCTCCAACTCCATTGATGTCCTTCTCTCCAGGTAGCCCGAGACCTGATCGTCAAACGGCAATTGGGAGACCAAGCGGTATCGGTCACCCACATCGTGGACGCTTGTAAAGTAGACATCGTTCTGGACTAAGGTGAAGCCTGCAAACTCATCCCTCAGCCAGTCAGGCGCCACCTCAAGAGCACGTATATCCACTTCTGGGTGCGTGGAAATCCTGTCAACGAGATGAAAGACCTCAGCCTCCCCTTCCTCGACCGGCGGTCTCAGCTCATACACAAGGACCTCCGCATCCTTGAGTCCTGCCGGGTATCTTTCCAGGTTCTTAACCGTTTCACTCCTGATCAACTCAAGGTCTTTGTCGGGATTGCGAGCACGATAATAGGCCAGAACAACTCTTGCTCCACCGTTTTCAAGCTTCTCTGAGATCAACGTCAACTCCCGCTCTACATAGAACGTGCTTAGCCGCTTGAGGATCAGGACAAGCACGGTGGAGGAAACAAGAACGAGGATGACCAGAGGGATGATTCCAACAAAGGCGAAGGAGACTATGATTTTGTTGCGTACTTTCCAGAAGATCAACCGTTTCAACCACTTGTAGCCCTTGACAAGGTAGTAAGCAGCGCCGACGACCAGGGCAATGAAACCCAAGTCCTGGAGAATGGTGAGAATGCTACCTGGGAAAAACCGCGAACAAAGGTAGCCTACGAAGTAGACAAGGACGGCAATCAGGGTTACCCCCGCCATCCTGGAAAGTTTGTGTCCTGTCTTGCTCACCGTACTCCAACTTGGGGTGACGACCAGAAGCGCATCAATAAACGAGAGGAGATATTATATCGGAGAAGGGAGGGCAGGACCTCGATTTTCTGATCCGTTACTTCGGCTCTGGCTCAGCTCCTCTCGAGTAGAAAGGTGCGTTTACAAGAGTGTCCAAGGTTGTTTTCATTTTCATCGACGGAATTGGCATTGGTCCTCGCGACCAGAGATCCAACCCGCTGGCCTGTTTCAGTGGCAAAGTCCTTCGCTTCTTCCGTGGCGAGAACGTGGAACTTCCAGATCGCGGCAGGTGTGTCCCGACCGATGCCTGCCTGGGCGTTCAGGGAGTTCCCCAAAGTGCCACCGGCCAAACGACCCTTTTCACGGGAATCAATGCAGCAGCGGAGGTGGGCCGACATGTCCAGGGCTTCCCTTCCGGGCGGCTTCGACAGCTGATCTCATCTCAATCCATCTTCCGTACCCTTATGAACAAGCATTTCCGAGTGACGTTCGCGAATGCATACACACCCCGGTATTTCGAGAAGCATCCTCGATGGATTTCAGCTACCACGCACATGTGTGAGTCTGCAGGCGTTCAACTTCGTACTATCGAGAATCTTGGCTCTGG
>JAUVSF010000560.1 GCA_030597245.1 Acidobacteriota bacterium | reverse complement strand
TAAAGGTTGGAGCGAGAAGTTCAAAAACCACAGGTCGGTATTTGATCTTTCCACGTAACCGGCCCAGAGCAGTTGCCAGCATCCGCCGGTGATCCAATACCATGCACCGCCCCAGCTCATGCCGCACCCGTTCACGAGGGCGCTGCGTTTCAGGATCAACTTCTCGCATCGCTTCGCAAACCAACCCGGCTTCATAAAGGAGCTCGTAACGCTCAAGGACCTTTTCGCCATCCCACTCTGCCCCATCCAGGCCAAAAGATATAGCTACTCTTTCCATCCGAGTCGCCCGAGTCGATCGGGTGGAAGCAAGTTTGGCCCAAGCTGCCAACGATGGGATTATTCTCTCGTCGACAACCTTTGGGCGTCCCGAACGCCAATCTTCCCACTGGAGCAGGTCGTAGCAGTCAAGCCACTGGGCTCTACAATTCCCAGCCAGAACCTCTTCTCGCACGAGAGCCAAATAGGCCACCGATAGGATCCTCGGTCCACCTTCTCTCCCGACCGGGTCCCGGTCCCTGTCACCAAACGTATAAAGTTGCTCAACATAACCGAACTCAAGGTCGGTCTGTTCTCGCACCCATCGCCGGACTCCCCTTTCCATCGTCCGGTCCCGGATCGGATCCAGCGGACCGAAGGGTAGTGCGACCGTTTCTAAATCTGCGACAGAACCCGGCTGAACTGCCTGCACCGTCAGCACCCGAGGAGACTCGTCGGTCACAGCGACGATAACGGCATTCAGCCCAACTGAAAAGGACGTTTCCATTCGATTGCCCCTATCCTAAGTTCGAAGATACTCAAAAACAATTCCAAGTGAAATCCCTGCGCCGGGCCAATTCATGAATTCACCACCAGGATCACCAAGACTCAAGGATTTGGCGAGCCTAACCACCAAATCACAAAAACACTATGGATGCTTTGTGATTTCGTGACTTTGTGGCTCGAATTAGTCGCACGAACGACTCCTCCACGCCAACCAGAGCACTTGCGAAAGAGCACCCAGGGCGAACGCCGTCAAGCCAACGTAAATGCCTGGGAAAGGAGCCCACTTGACGCCGGCCCAAAGCAGGCCACCACAAACAAAAAGGAAGACAATGACTGATTCTGTAATGCTGCGGGTTTGCTTCCTGTGCACCAAAATGCCCTGATAGAGATTCTGTAAAGGGCTTAGCCCCGGGAGCAGGATTCCAAACCAGATTGCTGCCCCCGCCAGATCGCCCAACACCGGTGTAAGGCCCGACACACCCACGAACCAGATCGCCGAAAGTGAAGTGGAAGCCAGCAGAGTAAGCAAGCCGGTAGTCAAGAACGTCAACCCCCATGCAAATTTGCGCATTGCCCGTTCAGCTCCGGGTTCATCCAGCAAAGCCACCACGACCTCCTGAAAGGCGTGGCCCAAACTCCTCAGAGTAAACATGAGCCCTCCCACAACCGGCCACACTGCTAACGAATCCAAGGCTCCCGGCATTCTGCTGAGGGCAGCGCTGCACGCCGGTTGGACTGACAGCATTAGGAAGGACGTTGCGGCCAGAGGCGAATAGAAATCGACAAACCCCCTGAGGGTCAGGTGCTCGTCGGACTCCGGTTCTTTCATCACCCGACTCTTCAGAACGGGTCTCACCCGGAGCCCTACAAAAGCCGCTTCGACCAGTACACCAGCCGCCACCGCCGAAGTTGCCACAATTATCCCGGGAATCGACCCTACCCAATACCCGATCAACAGAACGGTAGCGTCCGTGACCAGGCGCAGGAAGGTCCCGACACTCACGACCTTGGACTGTCCATATCGAATCAATACACCTTGATTGAATCGACGATAGGCAATCGACCAGGTCCACGGAGTCATGATCATTAGTCCGATGCGGGAGGGTTCAACGATTCTCGGTGGCACTTGAATCACCTGCTCAACAATGAAATCGAAGAGAGGAGTGAAAGCAATCGCGACATGGACCGCTGTCAGGAAACCTCCCATGATGTGCATGTACCGTCGGAGCTTGACGTAGGAGGACCAGTCTTTCGAGAGGGCGGTTGACGCAGCCAGAAGCATGATCACCGGAGCTTCGACTATTAACGAGATCGGGAAGACAACGGCCCCATAGGATGCCAGCTGCACCTCCGGATCATTGAGCCGGGCCAGAACGGCGCTGATCGCTGGAAGCTCAGCCGACATGAGCAACCAACTGGCGGCCAGCGGCCACCAGGTCTCAAAAATCCGCCTGAGATTGACGGTCGCGATACCTGTTTCGTGCATACCGGCTGCACCTGCCATCTAGGTTGTAATCCTCCCTGTGGACAACTGTCCTCGGACGTTTATGATGGGGCTGCAGACTTCCACGCCTCACTACGCAACCCGGAGAGAACATGAACGGACTTCTCCTACAGTCATTCTTTGACCACAAAGACCAGGGTTGGATCGAAGGGATAGCGGCCGAAATCCTGTCCATAGATCGCCAAACCGCCAGAAAGAGCCGTGTCCACCTCCAGCTTCAGCTTGAGTTCGCCTTCTGTGGCAGCGGCTGTCAACACATGGCGTGGAATGGGGAATCGTACCATGTACCCATAAGAGCCGGCTTCGCGCAACCGCCGATCCCGAGGCTGAGCGTGCCAGGAAAGTATGCCTCGGTGATCCGCCGGATCATCCGGCAGGTACTGCGTCCCAATCGTATACCCGTTGAGTCGAATCCGAACCAGGGAGGGATAAGTCGTGTCGTCCGTCATCGGATAGGCATTCGGGTTAACCGAGGGATCGTGAGTCCCTTTGCCCAGCATGAAGTTACCGGAAATCTCATCTTCAGAATCGCGGTCTTTGCCATGCAGTTTCTTGGCTGATAACTCCGCAACGAGCCCAGCTTCAAGGATCTCGTTCTCTGAAAACTCGACAGGCCACGGAATTCGATACTCAAAATATCCAGCCCCCGCTCCATTAATCTTCAAACCGTTAAGAACCTCCCACTCCTTGACCGACCACTGGCGTTCCACAATGTTTTCGGGTGCAAGCCGAACCAGCCAGAAGCGCTTTCCATCAGATTCACGAAACTCGACGGGCTTTCGATCCGTCGGTTTGATCCTGAAGGAAGTGAAATTGCGATGAAGCACGCGACCGGACCAATCCTCGACCAGGATGCTCAACACCATAAGGCCAGGAGTTTCGGGCATCCTTACCAGGGCCGGCTCGAGTTCCTCAAACATCCAGGCCCGTACCGGCAAGGGCCTCACCTCTTCAGATAACCTCCGATAATTACCCAAATCGTCCCAACCACGTAATCGCGTACGGAGATATAACTTCTCGGGTAAGTCCGTTTCGCCCATAAAGGCTGACATATGGAGCGGGACTCTAACCACTGAACCCGGTACCACATCGACACACAGATCGAGTTCCGGGGACACGTAGATCTTCGAATGGAGATCTCGGAGAGACATCCCCTCCACAAGATCGGAGAGCCCCGTCTCTTTCTCCGACCTGTCGTACCGGTAATACCCATTCCATTCGTTGATCACATCGTGATGCTCGGTATACAGCCATCCGCAGATCTTCGGGT
>JAUVSF010000652.1 GCA_030597245.1 Acidobacteriota bacterium | reverse complement strand
TCTGGCGCCCTCAGAATCTCTCGTATGGCAGAAAATGGTCGTCTCGTTAATCAAAGATGAGGAAAGCAGGCTTCCCAAGAAACACCTCATCGCGCAAAACTACTGTAACTTCAAATACCCTCTGCAGAGAGTTGATCCCCGAGTGTCAATTCTGAACTGTCATTATGCCTGGCCCGATGCAGTAAGCTGGAACTACGGTTACGGGAAGTTGATCGGATTTGACGAATCCGGATTCTCCGGGAATAGCGACGATGCGTACAGGCGCCAGGCGTGGCGGTTCATTATGGCCGGGGGTGGGTTGTTCAACAATCTGGATTACTCGTTTACCGTGGGACATGAAGACGGCACAGCAATCAATGATGCCCCTGGCGGGGGAAGTTCACGACTCAGAGGTTATCTCGAGGTTTTGAAGGAGTTCATCACCAGCTTTAATTTCGCCTCGGTGCGGCCTTCAAACCATATCGTCGTACACGCTCCCGGAACGGTTCCTCTGGTCCTGGCCAATCCGGGTCAAGAGTACGCCGTTTACCTCGATGGGGGTAAACAGTGCGGCCTGATATTGGACATCCCCGCCGGTAAATACCGAGTTGAGTGGATTAACGTCGCCACAGGTCGGAAGATCAGATCCGCCTCTGTAACCATCCGGGGGACTCAACCGCTCTTTTCCAGTCCACCGTATCAGGAGGCTATCGCTCTTCGCATTCTCCGGTTGGAGAAGTAGCCTTCTCACTTCATGCCTGGATTGGAAGAACCTCAAATCACCCTGTGATGCCGGATGCCGGACCTCTGTTCGACAAGGCGTTAATCCGGGATCAACCACTAAAGCACTTAATCACTACTAAGATCTTCTTGTGTCTTAGTGATTTAGTGGTTTAATCCTCTGTTCCTAGTTCCCGGAAGTGTCGCGCCGTGGCTCGAAGAGCGAAGGAGGATCCCAGTTCTCAGGATGCGGAAAAGCACCGAAGGTGCGGTGCTTAATAGCCTGGGGTGGAGCGAAGCGGAACGGCAAGTTGGGAATCCACCGTTATGCAAGCCCTGTAAGGGCGGGACTTTTGGGGCCGAGACGACAGCCCATTGAACAAACCTTCCGACTCGTCCGTAATCTCAGTTAGAGAGAGACACAGATGGCAAAGAAACTATATCGCTCAAAAGAAAGAAAAATCGCAGGTGTTTGCGCAGGACTGGCAGAGTACGTCGATGTTGACCCCACAGTGATACGGCTACTTGCCGTATTCTTCTTGCTTTGGGGTGGCGCGGGAGGACTCGCATACATCATTGCCTGGATCATGATTCCAAATGCACCTGATGGAGTCGCGTGATCGCACCCATCGGGCGAGTTACTAATCTACCCGTCTGAATGATCGACCTACTTGGATTGTCACCGCGAGGTACCAGACTCCGAGAACCGGCCCCGGATCGCGGATGCTTTTTTTCTTCCCGGCAGGGCTCCTAGATCTCAAGAGCCAGTTGGTCAAACTCCGCAACGGAGATGGCAGGCATGGTCTTGAGAGTGAGTTCCGTCAGTTTCTCCAGAGCCAGGGATGCTCTGAGAGCTGCCCTGTTATCCGGAAACCTTGCAATGATAGCCAAGTCGTACTCACCCAGCAGCGCATCCAGGAGAATGATCTCACCACCAAGGTCCTCGATCATCCGGGTGAAACTCTCCGACCTCACCGCTGCAATGTGTTTCACCCCTACGGTTGAGTACTTGCCAAGCATGTAATAGGTTTGCATAGGATTCCTCCTTCTTTAGTGTAAAGCCCCACAGCTCAAAAACGAAGTCTGAATTTACCTGCGCATCCGCCTTTCGGATCAGTCCCTCTCAAACTAGAATGGAGATCATGGCAGCAGCCTCAGAGGCATTTGATCAATCAATCAGAGAGAACCGCCTGGCAATGCGCCTGTCCCTCGTAGTCGGGGTGACCCTGCTGGGAACCAAATGGGCCGCCTACTTTCTAACCGACTCGATGGCCATTCTCTCCGATGCTGCCGAATCAGTGGTTCATGTGATGGCGGTAGCTTTCGCAGCATTCAGCCTCTGGCTCAGCACAAAGCCCGCAAACAAGCAATTCACCTATGGTTATGAACGCATCAGTTTCTTTTCGGCAGGATTCGAGGGCGCACTCATCATTCTGGCAGCTGTCTTTATTATTGTATCGGCGGTTCTGAGTTGGTTGTCGGGGCTGGAGTTCGAGAATCTCGGCTCGGGTGTTTTGCTTGTTGCCGGCGCTGGAATTGTGAACGCGGGTCTTGGCTGGTATTTGGTGAGAACCGGGAGGAGAACCCACTCGATCATCCTCGAAGCCAACGGAAAACACGTTCTGGCCGACAGTTGGACAAGTGCCGGCGTTGTCGTTGGGCTCTGTCTGGTACTCCTCACAGGATGGAAACCCTTTGATCCCCTTGTCGCAATCGCGGTCGCCATCAACATTCTCTGGTCGGGGGGAAAGCTGGTCCAGCAGTCAGTCAGCGGTCTTCTGGACTACTCGGATCCCGCGATTGGCAAACTGATCCGAGCCAGACTCGATCAGCTCAGCAAAGAAAAGGGCATCCAGTATCATGGGGTGCGCTTCCGAAATAGCGGCTATCGCCTCCAGATCGAACTGCATCTCCTGTTCCCCTTTGAGACGCCTCTAGGAGAGGCCCATGAAATTGCCACGAGCATTGAGGAGCAACTCAGTTTGTCGCTGGCACAACCCGCCGACATTGTCACCCATCTCGAGTCGTCTGAGGATCATGGAAAAGTCCATCCCAGCCAACATCACACCGGCCGCCTCCGCTGAGAATTTTTTGGGACAGGGGGGCTTGTCGAAGTGCGAAGTGCGAATGACGAACTTCGAACGACGAACGACCTGAACCCTTCGGGAGCTGGGGGGCTGGG
>JAUVSF010000554.1 GCA_030597245.1 Acidobacteriota bacterium | reverse complement strand
TTGTGACGGCGTAGCTCGGAGAGCGAAGTCGCAAGCTTGGAACTTTCACTGCCCTTCTCTCTTCCCAAGAGCCCAGCGGATTACGCGGCTCACCAACTTCTTCATCATCCTCTTCTCTTCAGGAAGGAAACCGAACAGAAGCAGACAGCACAAATACAAAGAGTAGCCCACTCCCAGCGATATGATCATGCTGAGGATGACCTCAGTTTCGCTCAAACTCCGGGCCAAACCCCATGCGACTCCCAGGCTGAGGAATGCCGCGGCAGCCGGTTTCAGCAGACTGCAAGTGAAGGGATGAATCCGTAAGTAGAAGAAAACTTGAATCAGTGTGATAAGGCTCGCCAAAGAGAGACTGAAACCGTAAGCACCAGCCGCTCCTACCAGTCCCCACCCAGGAATCAGGAATACACACAGAATCGCTGTTATCGCGAGGCTCGACAGCGAATTCAAGAGAGTCGCCCAGACATGACCGGTCATGGCCAAAATTGTGGGAGCAATTCCCGCTGAGATGCGCACAAGCGTCGCTAACGAGAGGATTACTAAAGACGTTTCTCCTATCACAAAGCTCGGCCCAAAAACCGACAGGATCTCGCCCGGAAAGAGCAACAGTGCGATGAGGATGGGCCAGTAGAATAGCAAACTCCACCGTGTTTGGGCTCGATACAGGCGAAGCAATCCCTGATTGTCGTTCGATGTTTGGAGCTCGGATATCAGGGGCATCGAAGACACAGTCATTGAGAGGTGAAACAGCATGCCGACGGAAACCAACCGTGTCACAGCACTGAATATCCCGGCCGAAACGACTGTCCCCAATATTCCTAGTAACACTAGTGGCAACTGATGTAGAAGGTTGGTGGCGAAGCGATGGAAGTAAAGAGGCAGAGAGAACGGAAGCATCTCTTTCCAAGGCAAGTGGACGCCGCGCCAGGATCTATGCAACGAGAAAACCCGGTTGAGCAGGTAAATCAACAGGGCGCAAGCCGTAACCTGAGTCACCAGCTCAATGGAAAGGGCCTCAAACGCGTCCAACCCGAATAATCCGACAAGTATCACAAGAGTGAGCTTGAGAACGTTTCTTACCACGTCGTCGGAAATCGCCTTGAGCTCCATCCGTTTGAAGCCGTATGCCGCCGCAGCGCTGGTTCGAACCAGAGCTGCGAAAGGCAAGATCGCAGCTACCACTCTCAGGAGAGGAGTCAGGCGGGGTTCGCCAAAGATGCTTTGGGCAATGAAAGGTGCAGCAAACAGGAGACAGAGGCCCAGAGAAAGTCCTACCAGAAAGGGGATCCCCATACCCAGCAGAAGGACACCCAAAACTTCACGCTCTCCTCGGCGAATATTCTCCGGCACGAACTTGACCAGGGCGAAAGGTAACCCCAGGATCGAGACATCCACTGACAGAAAGAAGACAGCCAGTGCCAGGTTATAGAGTCCGAACTCCTCAGTCCCCAGTAGCCGCGCCAGGACAACCGCCAAAACTGCCCTCAGAACGCACTGGGCTGCGTTTCCGGAGAATACGATTGAACCCCCTTTCGCGGCAGTTCTCAGAGGGTCGCTTTCGGGGGGAGCAGTCATCCCAGTATGCCTACTATCCCCAAGGCTATTAGTCAAGGAGGCAGATACCCCTCCTTCTTTTTGCCGGGCGGCAGCGCCAATAGACTGCGTGGAGCTCGAGTGTTCAGGCACCGACTGGACGAACCGGCAGCGCATTCTCTCTTGATGAGCGCCACCTTTAACTGGATAGGCCGTTCAGGCGAGAATTAAAGGCGCGCGGTGAAATTGACAACAAGAAGCAAAGTGAGACAATAGGATTGTGATCCTGACGAGGGTGGGCCGCTAGCTCAACTGGCAGAGCAAGTGACTCTTAATCACTAGGTTCGGGGTTCAAGTCCCTGGCGGCTCACCAATGAAAACCCTGCATTTTCAATTGTTTCAGCGAACTTCCCTCACGTACAGAGTGCTCGAGTTTAGACTCTGGGTAACACGCATAGTAAAATAGGTGTCAGATACGTGCCAGATAGGTGCCAAACTCAATCGTTAGGCGCTAATACTGATGAGAAACCCATTTAGATTTTTTGTTGAACTGATGCAGCAGCCGGTCTGGATTCCTGTCTGGGTGCTTATTCTAATGATTGTCAATGTTGCGAGTCTTGGATTCTGGAATGAGCCTTTGGCGAAAGTCATTTTTGTGACCTTCATGCTCTCCGCAATGCTGATGATGGGATTGTATTCAAGGTTCGGGTTTGGAAAAATCCTCGGTATGGGTCATATCCCATGGATTCCATTACTTGTCTATGTGCTGACGGAGATTCCAACCGCGGGAGACACTTTCAAAAGCTATCTAATCATTTTGTCAACTTCTATTGTCATTTCATTGCTGTTCGATATCGTCGATGTATGGAAGTACTATGCAAGTCGGAAGAGCACCTAACAAAAGCATCAAAAAGGACAAGCAAGAAAACACGCGCGCGCTGATGAGCGTTTACATCGGTCGCTATGGCAGGAGGAGAGCTTGAATGGAACTCATTTCGATCAATGTTGGCCTCCCTCGTGAGGTCTCCTGGAAGGGGAGAACCGTCTCGACGTCTATCTTTAAGTCACCTGTTGAAGGTCCTGTTAAGTTACGTACCCGCAATTTAGACGGCGATGGACAAGCCGATTTGTCCGTGCATGGCGGCCCAGACAAAGCTGCTTATGTATATCCTGCGGAACACTACGAATTTTGGCGCGGTGAATTATCCGATATGGAACTGACCTGGGGGCATTTCGGTGAGAACTTTACCACTCAAGGATTACTGGAAGAAGATGTGCGTATCGGCGATATCCTTCGCGTCGGCTCAGCCTTAGTCAGAGTCACTCAACCGCGGATGCCCTGTTACAAGCTTGGGATTCGATTCGGACGGGCCGATATGGTGAAGCGCTTCCTGGCGAGTAGGCGTACCGGTTTCTATCTTGCCGTTCTGGAGGAGGGCACGGTCCAGGCTGGTGACACCTTCGCCTACGTCGAGCGCAGTACACACGGCATCGGTGTGGCCGACATTACGCGTCTGTTCGCGTTCGACAAAGATGATTGGGCGACAATGCGACGCGTGGTCGAGATAGAGGCTTTACCTGAAAGCTGGCGAGGCTATTTTCGGGACCGACTTGAAAAGCGTGACCAAGGCTCAACGTAAGGATATGCGCCTAAGAAATTATGGATTCTTGCCGCGCGAGTCGATGAGCCGCGACAAAATCCGGGGTAACAAAGCTTTCAAGCCGACGCATAATCAGGGTGAAATACCTTGAACCTGCCCGAGGCTGGATACGAGATTCCAGATGCCAGTCCCCAACCCCCAGATCCCAGTTCCCAGGTCAGCCCCGCCTCGCAGGACGACATGTGTCGAGCCCAGGACGTCAGTGCGGGGTTTGGGGCCTCCCACCGCATTCGAGTCCCGCCTTGCGGGACGGCATGATTCCAGTAGATCCGCCCTCCTTAGGACACCTGGGCGGCTGAATCTGTGCGTTTCTGTCGAGTTCGGGGTGAATTCGACCTGGCACCTCCCCCTTACAACCGTTTTTCAACAACTTGCGGCCAT
>JAUVSF010000605.1 GCA_030597245.1 Acidobacteriota bacterium | reverse complement strand
GTTTCTTTACTGTTTGCTCCAACCTCTCACGATGGCTCTCCAATTCCAGATTCTTGGCCTGCACCTCCGTCATCAGAGCGTCGCGGCTCTTCTGCTGAACGAATTCGCGAATCTCGTTGATTCTTTCATCGGACAACGCACGGGGCCGCCCGAGCAGGGAAACGGCACGGATCAGGAATTCATCACCCATGTTTCTCTCATCGACCCGGTCAAAAAAGCGGTCCAGAACACTGGGACGAGGAAGACGTTGCTCATCGTAAAAAGAAAGAACCAGGGCAAAACTCTGCTCGGAGTTCTTGATCGAAACCTCTAGCCGAGGCCGAATCGACTGGGCCACCAAAACTCGGACCATCTCTGAGGTTGCGGTGGCCAAACGTGTGGCAAGAACAGAATCATCGGTCAGAGCCTCAGCTACGAAGCGGACCTTGTTACGAACCTCGATTATCGAATGCCGTTGGGTTATTCCCACGGTACCGAGCTGGATCATTTCCTATACCTCATTACTACACAGCTCGCATCATCATGCTGCTTGCCGAACCGTTCTACTATCGTTCTGGCCACGTCACTGGCCGAGCTCACTTTCATTTGGGGGTAGTCTTCCAGTTCAAACCGATCGCTGACGCCGTCGGTATACAACAGGGCCAGGTCGCCATCTACCAAGCGCAGTTTGGATAGCTTCGGCGATCGGATGCGGGATCCGAGAGTTCCCGGGGTCACGAGACAGCGGTTTGAGCGAGAGCCGATTATCCGGCATACCGTATTACCGACCGCCGCATAGGACATGGTGCCTGTCTCGGTTTCAAGTACGGCAATCCCGGCAGCCGCACCGATCGTTCCTTTAAGGCTTTCGTGCAGACCTGAGATCGTGGCAACAACATCAGCAGACCAGGAATTCCGAACAAAGGCTTTTGCTCTCAAAGCAACCTTATTGGCTTCCCGGCCGTGGCCAAGGGCATCGACTATCGCCAAGAGAACGAGGCCCTCCCGTTGATCGAGCACGACAGCGTCCCCACTGACGAACTCACCTCGGCAGGGACGTACACAAAAAGCACCGTCCAGGCCTTTGAGTTCATTATCCAGTGTAACTTTCAGCAACTTCTCTGAGATCTGGTTCGTTGTTGATAGTCGAGCTTGACGACTAACGGCCTGCATGAGCCTGGAGGAAACCCGCCTTTTCACGTTGGGCTTCCACTTTCTGCAGGTGACCTTCGTCCCGCGGCCCGACTCCGACTCAATCTCAAACTCATCCATCAAGCGTTTGATGCCCGGGAGGCCCAACCCGAGCGTCCCACTCGAGCTGTAATGGTCCTGCAGCGCGGCCTCAACATCCACGATGCCTGGACCTCGGTCCCGCGCCGTCACCTCCACACCGGTTCTCCTTTCCTGGACAATCTTCTCGATCTGGATTTCGCCGGTGCCGGCGTATTTCAGGATGTTTCTGGCCAACTCGGAGACAGCAGTCGCTACCTTATTGCAGTCGTGCTCCGAAAGGCCCAGCTCACTTGAAACCCTGGAGGCTTCCACAACCGAAAGCGCTACATCGCTATCCTTGCTCACCTTGAGCCACTTCGCCATCTCGGCTATCCACCTCCCCAATTTCCTCGGACTTGACTCGGAAGGCGGCCATGAGCTTCAGGGCCTCATCCAAGTTCAGAGCCGCATCAATATCTTCTACATCCACCTCAAGCTCAACAAGAGCCGACACGACCCCTGGGCGAAGTCCAGCCACAATCGATCGGGTACCCATCAGATTCGCCATCGTCATAGTGCCACGTATCGCTGCCCAATCTTCAGCGTCGATAATCTCGACTCCGGAGAAGTCGAGAATTATCCCGTCGGCCTCACTAGATTGAAGAAGATTCAGGAGATCCTCGCGGAACAGTCGGAGCAGTTCATCACTCAAGTCGACCTGGATCGATGCGACTATACTATTCTGAGACAGCTGCAATGGAATTCTCTGGATCGCTCGGACATCCATATTCAACGTCCCTTGACAATTTCCATGCCTACCCGTTCGAAAGCATCCGAAAGTGCATCTTTCATGGTTGCTGTTGTCTTGATGCTCCCGACGTCAATCCCCAGATCCACCATCGTCTGCGCAATTGCCGGTGACAGTCCTGAAATTGTGGTTTCGCAACCCATCAGCCGAGTAGCCCGGGTGATCTTTATGAGGTGGTTTGCGACGGCGGTATCCACGACCCCAACTCCACTGATATCCATGATGAAGATCTGTGATTGAGTCTCAGATATCTTGGCCAGTGCTCCATCCATGATGTCGCGGGCTCTTTTGGAGTCAATGATCCCAACGATCGGAAGCAGAAGGATTCCTTCCCAAATCTGAGTCACAGGGGTGGACATCTCCAAGAGGGAGCGGGTCTGCGCAGTCAGGGTTTCCTCGATAAGCTGGTTATAGGTTTCGACCACAATGGCCGTGTCCAAGTGAAGCAACTTGCTCACCGATTCGATCGTCGATGCCTTTTCCTTTTCCGAGAGAGCACTCTGTTTAATGAGCCCGACAAGCAACTCCAAAAACATATTCATCCCGGCGAAATAGGTATTCAGCGGCAGGCCAATGGTGGCGTGAGTTTGGCCAACCCTTCGACGACGAGACAGGAAAGCCTCATCGATCTCCGCTTCAAGAAACTCCAACCAGTAGGCCTTCTGGAGAGACTTAACACGCTCAACGGTCTCGGTGTTGGACAAGAACTGTTCGTACTCAGGCAATGTCCGGAGCCACTCGTACCAGGAACGAATGAGGCCGTCCATGTCGGCGACCAGAGAACTCAATCTCTTAATTCGACTACGATCTTCTTCACTAATCCGGTATGTTTTCAGAAACTCTTCCGCAGACATGCGTTCGTCAGAATAGTCCTCATATTCCAAGCTGTCTCTCCTTTACTCTCGAATAGTCTTCACGAGTTTTCTAATTTGAGTAGACTCATGGCACGCTCAATGCCACTTTGTAGTGAACGTTCCGACTCCAAACCTTCGAAGTCCAGATCGCGGTCAACCAGCGTAGAAACCAGCTGAGTCTGCAGGCCGGTCAATATGACCCGTGCCCCCAGTAAGCGGGCCGCCTGCGCAGATCGGATAATTCCAGACGCTGCATTACCGTCCAGGTCCCGCACGGCGGTCAGGTCCAGAATTGCAAACTTCGCGCC
>JAUVSF010000407.1 GCA_030597245.1 Acidobacteriota bacterium | reverse complement strand
CGCGCATACCGCAGCAGCCTTGCAGAGTTTATCACCATGTTCGGTACCAGCTCGGAAGGGCGTTCCCAGGGAGAAGTTGACAGCGAGGTCAGGGAAAGGTTGTCGGCACTGGGCTACGTCAGCCTTCAGCGCCAGAGAAGCCTTGGAGAGACGGCCGGAAGCATCGATCCAAAAGACCGGATTCACGCCTTCGAGGAATACCATGGAATCCTCAATGATCTTTCGAATCGGCTAGTCAATGCGACGACATTGTCGAACATCGAACATCTCCAGCATACGGCACCCGAAGTAAAAGGTGTGAGCTTCCTCAAAGCCTGGTATTTCGAACTGAAGGACAGGCCAGGCGAGTCGGAAACCTACTATCGTACGGCATTGAGGGAGGACCCTGAACACAGTATGGCTCGGGCGCGTCTCGCTCGCCTCCTCGTAAGGCTCGGTCGGTTAGACGAAGCGGAAAGCCAAATGCGCGAGGTGTTGCGGTTATCTCCCGGCGATTACAAGACTCGGAATAACCTTGCCGGCCTTTATCACAGGACCGGAAGAATGGATGCCGCTCTAGCCGAAATGAGGATGATCACGAAGGAACGGCCCCGCTATGCAGCAGCCTGGCAGAACTTGGGCCTGCTCTGCATCGGGAAAGAAAGCTGGGAAGAGGCTGAAGCAGCGTTCCGGAGGGTCGTCGAGCTTGATGACCGGAATGCCATAGCTCACTACAATCTGGCCCGAGTTCTCAGAGAGTTGGGGCGGCCTGATGAGGCAGAAAGAGAGATGGACATTGCGCTTAAGCTGGACCCGCGACTCGGCAGGAGATGAAGGAGACTCACCACCAGGGCCACCAAGGATTTACTTTGGAGTGCGGGAGCCGCTTTTTCGTTGTTTTTGCCGGCAGTGGTGTCCCTCAATTGTATTCCGGCACCTCAGAGAACGGTTCGGTTTGTCCAAACTTCAGATCATAGAGTCGTTTGTGAGTGAGCTTCGCTGCTTCGACGAGTTCTGGATAAGGCAGGTCGATGACATTTATGAATCCGTAGTTCATCCGTTCTTCGTCGCTCGGACGCCCCGTGGGAAGGTCATCCACCAATTGGAACCAGTGTGCCCCGATGATGTAGGGGCTGGCAGCACAGTTCTCGACATAGTAGCGATAGGCTTTACCTCGCTCGGCATGATCCTTGACCTTGTGAACATAGTAGAACAGACCCTGCAGACCTCTGCCCGGAGTTCCCGCGGTGAACTCCCCAATCATCACCGGTTTGCCCGAGATCTCTGAGAAGTGGCGGACCATCTCTGGATCGGGCTTGAATGTCGAGGAGTAGATATTGATGCTGAAGACATCGAAAATCCGGCTCAGTTCGGCCCAGCGATCATCCGGCCGCCCGGCAAAACGAATACCAAGAACCAGGTGATTGGGATCGTGGCGTCGCACCGCCTCTGTAACCGTGGTGAAGCACTTCTCGGCACACACGTAAAGGAAGTCATCTCTGATTGCCTGCTCCTGGCCCGGGTTTTCAGCCAATAGCTTTTGGAGATGCCGCTTGGTGGCCGAATCTTCCGGATCCGAGAGCAGCATATCCGGCCAGGACTGGAGGGCACCGAAATCACGCGCCCATCTGGGTTCGTTGCCCAGAAACCAACCAATGAGCCTGGGGTCATTCTTGAGTTCGGAGACTTGGTCTCTTGCAGCCGCGTCTACATTTCGTTCGAACTCTTCCGAAAATAGGTCAGGGAAATCGTAGGGAAAAGGAAAGGTTTTTTGGGTTGCCCACCCATGAAGTGGCAGGACATAAGGCATTCCACTCTCCACTGCCAGATTCCGGCTGGACCAGTTGCCTATCGTATTGAAGCCCCAGTTCTGCAGGCGCTCCACAATGTGTCGATTCCAATCCTCCTGCCAGCCCTCGCCATGTCGTTTCATGACATTGGCTACGTAGAAGCTGACGTCTTTGTCGGGCGAAAGCCAGGCTGGCCCTTCAGGAGGGAGCTCTTCGAACAGAAACTCTCGGTTCGTGACATCTGTGGCGAAACTCCCTCGGCTGTGGTCAACAAGGTCGATGCCAGCTGAATAGAAAGGGTGACCGTGAGGGTCAACCAGCACCCATCTCCCATCAGTCTGTTCGGTCCTGAAGAAGCCGGTCGCCTCGAATTGCCGGGAAACATCTCCACCAAGGGGGCAGAATGGGTACTCTTCTGAAGCCGGCTGGTCCTGCTCCCAGATCTCCTTCAGGTGAGAATCGGTCGTGGCTTTGTTATTCCAGTTCTCCGGAATCCACTGGCCGTAACGATCGATAAGCGGCTTCTTGTCGAGGATATCGTCGGCGGGGACATCCTTCCGAAGAGTGAAACTGTAAAGGGTGAACTGGGAATCCTGGCTGGGGTAGCGCATTTTGAAGATGATCTCTTCGACCCTCTCAAAAGTGAACAGGCGTTGAGGCCACACTTTGTATCCCAACGGCCGCAGAGGCGTCATATGTCTGGTCTGAATAAAGGTGTCAAATGGAATCACTCCGAAGATTCGAATCCCCGGTATCGGTTCGGTGATGAAGAATTTGGTCTGGGCGCCATCGGAGAAACCGATCGCGATGGTCTCCTGGGAAGTGGTTTGAAAGGTGTATTGGATTGATCGGTATTTCGACCAGTCAGTCGGCCAGCCCATCTCAGCAACCGGAATCCTAACTTCAGGTTCACCCTGGGTATAACGAAATGTGAAGGTCAACGCTTTGGAAGAAGGATCCTGAAAAACCGCCGCGTGTTCCGTGGCCAGCTTATTCAGGTTCTCACTCGGAAGGTTCTGTAGAAGGTCCTCCGAGAGTTCTTTGCAGGAAGAGACGGCGAGAAGAGACAATAGCGAAAGATAGAGATAAGGCGACTTCATAAGTCCTCCCGTAGCGCCCGGGTGCTAACGAGGATAACGCAAACCACCACCAAGAATTGTTGGTGCCCTTGGTGGTTATCCCTTTGAGTTGCCCAAGTAAAGAAAGAATCGAGCGTGATGCTTGGGCAGGGGCCCGAATGCCCCTGCCCTGATTAAATGATTACCAGTTTAGTCTCAGCCCGAGTTGGATATTCCTCGGGCCACCTGTTGTGTCAATGACCTGGCCGAAGGTTTCCGAATTCCCCATCCTGATTCTCGGGTCTTGGAGATGGTGCCGATTGAAGATGTTTAGGAACTCGGCACGGAACTGGACTCTGGCAGACTCGCTGACGGCCCAGTACTTCATCAGTCCAAGGTCCTCGTTCGCCCACCCAAAACCTCGAAGATCTGAATAAAGCCGGCTTCCGTTGCCCAGTTCGCCGTACCCGGGTCGAGAGAAGTTCTCCTTAACGAAGTAAGTGTTGGCGGGACTGGAGGGATCGCCCGGGTTGAAAGCATTTGCCGGATTCTTCGTGCTCCAGTTCGGATCACTTACAACGTTTGCATAGACTGCTCCGTTGGGGGGATCGGTCCAGCCGGGCTGCCAGACTTGGGGATCGATTCCAAAGGCATTTCCGGTGTTATAGCGGACAATCCCGGTGATCTGCCATCCCCCGAGAATTGCATCTGCCCAGGTGGAACTATCGGAAAGCCACCTTCTTCCATGGCCGAAAGGCAACTCAAAGGAGGCGAGTCCCTTTAAAACATGGGCTTGGTCGAACGGTGCAACGGTACCGGCTGATTCGTCGAGGTTGTTGACGTCCTGGATGCCGGTGCACTGACTCTGGTACGAGCAGGTTCCAGTATAGTTCCAGGTCTCATCGAAGGCGGTTTGAGCATTCCCTTTCGCTGTGGAGTAGTTATAGGAGATGTTGGCGGCAATTCCCGAGGCCATCCGACGGGTCAAACTGACCTGGAACGATCGGTAGCTCGACTCACCCAGAGGCGATGCAACGTAGATCAGTGGGCCCCACACCGGGCCGTGGGCGACTTGCGGGAAAGGCAGGACCGCCATTGCAGCGTAGCCTGAGAATCCAGGAAACGGATATGGAACACCGGCGGCTTCTGCACTGCCCGAATCCCAGACCCAGGCACCCGGATCCGGAATCGCTTCCCAGGTAGCGCGGTCGGCTTGATTGCGCCGCAGAAATCCGGCATGAAGCCTCCGGCCGTCGTTACCCAGAAAGGTGGCCTCGACCATGGTATCTGGCGTAAATTCGTATTGTAAGTTAATGTTGTACTGGTGTGTGTACGCGAGTTTCAGGGTGTTCTCATCGAATGCGACCATGCCCCAGGTTAAGAAGTTGGGGTCCATCCCCGGCTCTTGAAACTCGCCTTGATAACCGTCGTCCCAGTTGAAAGTCGGAGTCGTCTTTGCGTTGGTAGCCACCCTGTCGGTACCGAACATGTCCGGAGCAGCGGCTGCCCCGTACGGAACGCCAGACCAGGACTGAATCCCCATGGGGCTGTAAAACAAGCCGTAGCCTCCGCGAAGCACCGCTTTGTCAGTGATCCGGTATGCGAATCCAACACGGGGAGCGAATAAATTCCACGCCCGATCTCCCTCGAAATTGGTTTCCGGGCCGGTCGCGAAGTCCAGGGCCCCTGGAACGCCCGGTTCGATGGGGTACCAGCCTCCAGGATTCGTATTCAGGACTTCCGACGTGAAATTGGCCCACATTCCGTTTTTCTCCCACAGAGGGCCGCTCTGATCCCACCGAAGGCCGAAATTCAGTGTCAGTTTGGGAGTTACCTTGAAGTCGTCATTCACATAGAACGCAAGGTAGCTCCGACGACCGTACTGGTTAGCGGCGACGTTTTTGTTGGCGCTGTCCACATCGCCAAGCAGAAAACTGGCAAACCCGAAACCTACTTGATCCTGGTAGGGAGTCTTCGGGTGCCCAGTGGTCCAGTTTTCAAAGTTGTAGGAGGTCATGTCATTG
>JAUVSF010000646.1 GCA_030597245.1 Acidobacteriota bacterium | reverse complement strand
ATTTACGCTGGCGGATTCCCCGTGAGTCGCCTCCGGTCAGCGAATCGCCTCGCTGAGATTCCTCAGCTGGGGGATTTACCACCAAGGCACCAAGAACACCAAGAGAGAAAGCTGGGTTTTTCGTCGTTCCTCTTGCCCCCAACTCCGAACCCCTTCGTTTCCCTTTTTGGCAGTGAGGCTACGGTGCCGCTTCTATCGGTTCTTAATCCTGAGCGCCGCCTCGATGCGCAAAGGAGATGGCTCTCTATGTAACGGAAGTCTTGGATTCCAGTGCGGGCTTTTGAAAACCACGGGCACGGAAGCTTGACGGAGTAACCCCGTACTCTCGACCGAATCGCTTTGTAAAATGTGAAACACTTTTGAAACCGACCCCGTAAGCCACTTCACTCACTGATAGAGGCTGCGTTTTAAGCAGAAAGGCTGCGCGTTGAAGCCGTAGGCTCAGAATCACTTCAGCGGGGGCTTGACTCAGTATTTCTCTAAGCTTCCTATACAGATGAACTCTGCTTAGAGCCAATTCCCACGCCAGTTCCTGAACCCCGAAGTCCTCATTCTCCATATTCTCCTCGATCGCGACTTGAACACGCTCAAGGAATTGCCGATCTGTCGCATCCTTGGCCCTCTTTGCCAGCCTGGCTTCTGATGAAGAAACCTCGGATCCAGCAAACCGAATCTTCAACTGCCGGCGCAGACCGATAAGATTCGCTACACGCACCTTCAACTCCGCAGCACTAAACGGCTTCGTCAGGTAGTCATCAGCGCCCCTCTCCAATCCCTGCAACTTGTCCTCAAGTTCTACCTTCGCTGTCAACAGAATGACTGGAATAAAGTCCAGTTCCGGATCTTCTCTAATTGCACTGCAGAGGTCATAGCCATTCATCTCAGGCATCAACACATCGCTAACGATCAAGTCTGGAATCTCGTTTCGTGCGAGTTCTAATGCCTCGACTCCGTTTCCGGCTTCAACCACTCGATATTCCAAACTCAGGTGCTTCTTGAGTAACAGGCGCAGTTCTTCATGATCCTCAACGATAAGAACTTTGGTCTGATCGCGGGGCTTGGGCTCACCATACGCAGTGACTGCATCAGCGTCATTCTCAATAGAGGAAAGTTCCTCGATCACCTGGCCCACCACGTTAGACCTTCCCGGAGCCTGTCCCGTTGGAGCCAGGTCTCTTGCTCTGAGGTGTTTCTTACCTCTCCGCAGTCTCAGAGTGAAGATGCTCCCAACCTCGGGTTCGCTCTGAACCAGGATCTTACCGCCGTGTAATTCGACTAGTTCCTTTGTGACAGAAAGACCGAGTCCGGTCGACATCGGGGAACGAGGTGCTCTGTCATCCGAATGATAGAAACGGTCGAAAATGTGACCGATACTATCAGCAGGAATACCTACTCCCGTGTCTTCAATCTCAACCTCGATGTACTCTTCGTCGGGGGCAGGGGCAACTCGGATTCGAATCTCTCCTCCGTCGTGCGTAAATTTGAAAGCATTAGCCAAGAGGTTAGAGAGCACCTCTTCCAACCTTGCCTCATCCCAGAAGACTTCGAGTACCTGGTTCGGAGCCGAAGAAACGAGGTCTATATCCCTCCGCCCTGCGAGGGGCTGGAAAAACTGCACATGCTCTTTCAAGAAAGAACAGAGGTCAATCTCGCGAGCCTGCAGCCTGAGTTGTCCATCTTCGATTTTGGCAACTTCAAGCAGTTGATTGATCAGTCGCAGGAGCCTTCTAGCCGCACGATTTGCCAGCTCGATATGCTGAACCACTTCCGGTAACAACGGGCCATGAAACCCTTCCTGCAGATCCTCCAAAGGTCCCAGGACTAGAGTGAGAGGAGTACGAAACTCGTGAGCAACATCCGCAAAGAATCGAGATTTGGCTTTGTCCAGTTCTCGCAGAGTTGCCGCCTGTCTCTCCACCAACTCGAGAGCTTCCTGCAGTTCCCTCGTTTGACGGGTTACTCGATCTTGAAGGATTACCTCCTGCTGTCTCAAACTCCAGACTCGCCACCGATAGAAGGTTCCAAGACCCGTGATTACCCACAAAAAGGAAGATATATAAAAGGCCAGGGTTCGCCAGAATGGCGGCTCAATTGTGAACCCGAAGTTTGCGTCACTCTCGTTCCAAATACCTTGTCCTGTCGATGCCTTTACATGGAAAGAATAAGCTCCTGGCTCAAGGTTCGTGTAAGTGGCCCGTCGCTCAGTCCCAGCTTCGCGCCATGTCGAATCAAAAGGATCCAACCGATAGAAACAACGGTTTCCTCTCGGGTCACTGAAGTGCAATGGAACGAAATCAAAGGTCAGGTCTCTCTGGTTATGGCGAAGGGTCACTTCAGGTGTCTGGTTCCCATGGAGGGGAAGCTCCAACGTGGCAGACTCCTGGCCCGTTCCACTCCTGTCCAAGATGCTGACTCCCGTAATGGCGATCTGGGGGGGGGAATGGGTTGGGGTTAATCTTGTCCGGAAAGAATGAGTTGAGTCCGGCAACTCCGCCGAAGAACAGCTCGCCATTATAGCCACGATGGTAGGCACCTGTATTGAATTCCATCGCTTGCAGTCCTTGTTCAACGCCATAGGACTCAAATTGGTTCGTGGCCGGATCCAGACGGGAGATCCCTCGATTCGTGCTTATCCAGAGGTAACCCCTCTCATCACCCAGAATCCCATAGATTGAATCGTCGGGAAGGTCACTGTTTTCAGTAGTTAGATGGGTGAATGTTTGAGAGGCTGGATTCAAATGGCTCAACCCTTGATCGGCAGTTCCTATCCAGAGTTCTCCCGGTTCGACCGGGCTCTCGCAAATCGTTCGGATTCTTGAGCTCCTCAAACCTGACCCTTCTGCAGAAGCACGTCCAAAGGTCTCGAAAGAGCCGGTTTTCCGATCAAACCGAGCCAGTCCCCCCTCGGTACCAATCCAAATCGCTCCGT
>JAUVSF010000034.1 GCA_030597245.1 Acidobacteriota bacterium | reverse complement strand
ACCGCGGAGACACCACTTGTTGAATAGAACCCTGATATATTGATCCGCACAACAAGAGATTCCACCGCGTTATAGAAATCAATACTGAACGACAACTTGGAGAGATGTTATGAAAAGAACCCGGGTAGCCATTTGGGATGAGCTTGAACCGCTTAGACCTGCTTACGCTTTGGTTGCGAACGTTGACCTGGTTGTTATCCGTTGGAAAAACGATGAGCAGGCATCGGTTCTCTACGGCCGCTGTATGCATCGTGGGGCATTGCTGAGTGACGGGTATATCGAAGGCAAGAACCTCATTTGTGGACTCCACAATTGGGACTACTGCTACAAGACGGGAGTCAGTTCCTATAATCCCAGTGAGCGACAGAAACGTTTCCAATCCTGGGTCGAGGATGGAGACGTCTGGGTCGATGAGGACGAGATTGCTGCCTGGCAGTTGGAAAACCCACAACCTTATGATCGAGATGCCTACCAGGGTCTCTACCAGGATTTTCATGGTGGACCCGAAGAACCCCATTACCAATACATTCAGCATCTGGCTGATTACGGACTTAGCAAGGTCGGCCACCACGGCCGCGTAGCAGCAATGGGCGTCCCTCGTCACGAATTGCCGATGTGGGAAGACATTCAGTTGCTCACCGCCCAGTTGCACAAGGTGCCACTACTCGATGACACCTTTGTCGGTAGCGACATTGTGCTTGGTCCGAATGCAAAAAAACCTCTTAAGCTCAAGATACCGCTTTTCGTCTCCGATATGAGTTTCGGTGCCCTTTCCGAAGAAGCGAAGATTGCGCTGGCCAAGGGCGCCGAAAGGGCTGGAACCGGTATTTGCTCAGGCGAAGGCGGCATGTTACCGGAGGAGCAGGGTAGTAATTCACGCTACTTCTATGAACTGGCTTCAGCACGCTTTGGCTTTTCCATGGAGAAACTGCAAGGGGTTCAGGCGTTCCATTTCAAGTGTGGTCAAGGTGCCAAGACAGGCACAGGAGGTCACCTGCCGGGCAGTAAGGTTAAAGGCAAGATTGCGGAGGTCCGTGGATTGAAGGAAGGCGAACCCGCAATTTCACCGCCACGCTTCCCCGATTGGGAGCACATCGACCAATATCGAGACTTTGCACAGGAAGTAAGAAACCTTACAGGCGGCATTCCTATCGGTGTGAAACTCTCCGCCCAGCATATTGAGCGCGATATTGAAGCCGCTCTGCAGATCGGCGTGGATTACATCATTCTCGACGGACGCGGAGGGGGAACGGGTGCAGCACCACTTCTCTTCCGGGACAATATCTCGGTGCCGACAATCCCGGCTCTGGCGCGCGCGCGCCGTTATCTCGATCGAAAGGGCCGCCGAGATGTCACCCTGGTGATTACGGGTGGCCTGCGGCTGCCGGCGGACTTTGTCAAAGCAATGGCCTTGGGTGCCGACGCAGTTGCAGTATCCAACGCAGCGATTCAGGCGATCGGATGTCTGGGTATGCGGGCCTGCGAAACGAACAATTGCCCCGTTGGCATTGCCACCCAGAGACCGGACCTGCGGCAGAGGCTCGTGATCGATAAATCAGCTGAAAAACTGAACAAGTTCTTCCGGGCTGCTACAGAACTCATGCAGGTGTTGGCGCGGGCCTGTGGTCACCATCATTTGGATCAATTCTCTATTGATGACCTGACTACCTGGAAACGCGAAATGGCGCACCTGACAGGGATTGAGTACGGTGGGGTGTCCCTTAGATAAGAAGGGATTTACCACAAAGACACCAAGAGCACCAAGGGCTAGGGCGGTTATCGGTGATCGGAGAAGCTTGAGCCTGCCCTCCGTCGCTTTTCGAGCTATGGAGGGCGGGGTTAGTAACAGGGGATCAAACCACTAAATCACTAAGGCACAAGAAGAAGTTCCTAATAGTGATTTTGTGCTTTCGTGGATTTGTGGTTAAGACCTTCCGCACTCCAAACTGAATTCTTGGTGCTCTTGGTGGTAATTCCTTGAATTGTCCCGCCCTGAGATACCGGGGAGCACGATATAGGTATCACAGGATTAGCGTGCTATGTATACTTGATTATCGTGACCCTATTCAGGGGAACTCCACAGGCAGTTGGGTTTGTACTCGTGGCCTCCGTATGTATCGCTTTGGCTTCTCAACCTAAGGGTAGTCCACCGAGTACCGAATCGGTCAGTATACCCCGGCTCGATAGCGCCCCATCTCTGGAGGATTTCGTCGATATGCGGCCCTCTTCGGAGGTCGCGGCCAAAATGGCCAAAGTGGACAAGTTCACCCAGTGGATTCCGAGAGATGGCCAGCCGGCATCCCAGGAAACTGAGGTCTATTTGGGTTATGACGAAAACCATCTCTACATAGTCTTCATCTGTTTCGATTCCGAGCCACGCAAGATTCGAGCCAGACGTTCCAGACGAGAGGATATTTTCCGGGACGACCGGGTAGATATCTTCCTCGACACTTTCAATGATCAGCTCCGATCTTACGTGTTTACGGTCAACCCGTTCGGCATTCAAGCGGATGCAAACTGGATCGAACGGGAGAGGCAGCAATATGACCGCTCCTTCGATACGGTGTGGGAGTCTCGGGGCACACTGACCGAGAGAGGCTACGTTGTTTGGGTGGCGATCCCCTTTCAGAGCCTGCGATTCTCCCCCGAGAAGGATCAGGAGTGGGGGATACTGCTGGGCAGGTTCATCCCAAGAGTCAACGAGGGTTCGTTTTGGCCCTACGTTACAAGCAGGATCGAGGGACGACTAAACCAGGCCGGTATCCTCCAGGGACTTTCAAATATCTCCCCTGGACGCAACCTTCAGTTCATTCCCTACGGATTCTTCCGTTCATTCCGGGCGCTGGATCTACGCGACGAGGATCAGCCGCAGTACGTCGAGGAATCGGCAGATTTTGAGGCGGGCGTTGATTTCAAAACCGTATTCCGCGATAGCCTGGTTCTCGACGTAACAGTCAATCCTGACTTCAATCAAGTCGAATCTGATGAACCGCAAGTCACGGTAAACCAGCGTTTCGAGGTCTTCTTCCCTGAAAAGCGTCCCTTCTTCCTGGAGAATGCCAGCTATTTTGAGACCCCGATCAATCTCTTCTTCAGTCGGCGGATTGTCGATCCAGGATTCGGTGTTCGTTTGACAGGTAAGGTCGGACAGTTCGCTATCGGAGCCCTCTATGTGGACGACGAGGCAGTTGGCAAGAGAGTGCCTGAAGACGACGCTCTATACGATGAGAAGAGCCACAATGCGATTGTCCGGATTAGTCGCGACCTTGGAAGACAGTCGAGTCTGGGCATGATGTATACGGACTACCGACTGTCTGACTCTTACAATCGGGTTGGCGGCGTGGATGGACGCGTCAAAATCAGCCAAAACTGGGTAACGACTTTCCAGGGCGTCGCGAGTGCGAGCCGTCTAACGGATGGAACCGAACTCTCAGGGCCGGCGTGGGACGCGGTTCTTCAGCGGACGGGACGACAACTGTCCTACACTGCCGAGTACAAGGGCCGGAGCCCGGGATTCCGGACTGCGATCGGCTTCCTTCCCGGCTCACGCGGTCCTTCTCGACCCGGTAGGCCAAGAGCCCGCAGAGTGCTCCTTCGACCAGACATCCAGAGCTTTCGTCAGGTCCTGAACTACCGCTTCAGACCCGAAGGGGATTACCTGATTGCGTGGGGTCCGGATTTCACATTGAACCCGACCTGGACTTACGACGGCTCGCCGTTGGATTCGCTCTACAGCATCGATCTGAACGCAGAACTGGTAGGCCAGACCTACATTGGCGTCTTCTACACCGGGCTGGTTGAGCGGTTGAGTCCCGAGGACTTCGAAGCCCTTCCTGAGAGAACCAGGTATTCGAGCGGCCGCAAGGGGGTCTACTGGAGCAGCAATTTCACCCGCTTCTTTGGGATCTCGGGAGAATATGCCTGGGGAACAGTGATCAATCTGGTGCCGCCCGAGGGGGAGATTCCCGAGCTGTCCAATTCAACTCAGGGGGCACTTGGGTTTACCTGGTACACAACACGGTTTCTGAAGGTTGAAGGAGCTTACCTCCTCTCTCGTGTCCTTGACCGAATAGACTCCAGCAGCGTGTTCAACAATCATATCTTTCGAAGCAAAGTGAATTGGCAGTTCACCCGCCGATTGTCTACACGGGCGATCATCCAATACAACACCATTTTGGCAAACCCGGAACTGACTTCACTTGAGACCAACAGAAACTTGAATTTCGATCTCCTGCTCACCTATCTCGTCAACCCCTGGACGGCGCTCTATGTCGGATACAACAACAACCGGAGGAATATCGAGATCCTTCCACACGAGCGTGGATCTGAACTGATTCGGACAGATGATCTCAACAGCGACAGCTGGCAGTTCTTCGTGAAGTTCTCCTATTTTCTTAGCTTTTGAAGAGATTGAACCCAGGACTGACCAACAAGATTGTGTGTTGTTCTGTGAAGGAGAGCGATTTTAAGGCAGTCATCGAACTGGTCAGCGTAATGCGCCCGGCCTTGCGGCTTCGCTCTCCGAGCTACGCCGTCACAAGGAAAGGCCGGGCCTCCGCATGTGTGCTGAACCGGTTGGTTTGCGGATCATGCGGAGGCAGGTGCTTTAGCTCCTGCGCATCTCTGGAAGCTGAGGAATCGCCTCTGTCATGCTGCTCAAATGTGGAATTCACCACCAAGCCACCAAGGCTCACGGGGTCCATTCATGCTCTTAGCGTTCTTCGCGCGCTTGGCGTGAACTGTGTTCTCCGGTGCCTTACCGATTCAGTAGCGCTCGTTTACCATATTCGAAATGTTGTTCGAGAAGGCGAACGGCTTCATCGGCCTCTCCCGAGATCACAGCGTCACTGATCTGCTGGTGCTCCTTCCAGTTAGGCCTTATCCGCCGCTGGTCCTTGTGGAAGACCAGCCAAATCAGCCAGAAAATCTTCTCCCTCAGTCCCTTCATGACGGCCAGGATTTCGCGGTTCCCCAGGAATTCGCAAAACATGAGGTGGAAATCTCCATCAAGATTGATGCTCTCTTCCAAATCTTCTCGTTCCGCAGCTTTCCGCTGAGCAACGAGGTTCTCCCGAGCCCTGGTGACCTGAGCTTCCCTCAATTTTCCGGCGATGGTTCGGAGCACGTACGCTTCCAGCGCAAAACGGATCTCAAACTGGTCGATGATCTCTCTGAGTGAGGGTTCCCTCACGACTATACCCTGCTGAGGAGAGACCGAGACAAACCCTTCGGATTCGAGACGCTCAAGAGCTGAACGAATAGGAGTCTTACTCATGTTGAGCTCGGAAGCCAGCATCCGTTCGGACAGAAAAGACCCGGGAGGGTAGTGCCCGCCGAGAATATTCTTCTTGAGAACGGAGTAAGCTCTAGCCTTAAGGACTCCCCTCCGGTTCGTTCCCTGCGTTGACGTTTGGGTCATAAGGAAGAATTCCTTTGATGATTGATTCCCCAAATGGACATTGAAGTCCAAGAATCTCCTTGCTAGAATACTCATGATATCTTAGTAAGATCTCAGTTGAGTGTCAAGGTTGACGTTTCCGGGAAGGCTGTTTGAGGTTGGCTAAGCGGAGAACCTTTAAGTGTTGAGAAATTGGCACTTGCCGTTTGTTGTTGTCTTGGGTTTCGGTTTACTTTCAGGCTGTTCAGAACCCTCCGAACAGTTGAGAATCGGAGTGGCCTTTGAGACTTTGCAGACGGAGTACTGGGTCGCAAGTGTTGAAGCCATCGAGGCGGAACTCAGGCGCCGCAACATCGAGATGATCGAAGCCGTTGCCGACAACGACGCGAACCGCCAGCTTGATCAAATTCACATCCTTATTGCACGCGGCGTCGACGGAATCATCGTGTCACCCAAAGATTCGATGACGGTCATTCCAATGATCAAAGCCGCCAATCGGGCGAATATTCCAATTGTTATCTACAATCGCCCTCCAGCCGATAACGATGGACAGTCGGTTACAGTCGTAGCCGACAACTACGAGATTGCCAAGGCAACGGTCGAATACATGGCGGAACGCGCAGTGGAAACTGGCCGAAAGTACAAGGCAATGATTCTGATCGGCGACCTCGGGGATATCAACGCCATTGCGAGAAGAGACGGCTTTGACGACGCAATCCGCCCTTTCTCCGATATCATCGAAGTGGTGGCTCGAGTCCCTACTGAATGGAGCCAGGATAAGGCATTGTCCGGCGTGACTAGCGCGCTCCAGGTCAATCCTGACATCAATTTCGTTTTTGCATCGACAGATTTTCTATTTCCTCCGTTGATTTCGGCTCTTCGGACTGCCGGCAAGTACAAGAAGATCGGCGAAGAGGGGCACGTCCTTCTCGGAGGATTCGACGGCGACCCTCTGGCGTACAGCATGCTGGTGGAAAGGTATCTGGATGCGGACGGTGTTCAGGACGTCTACTTCGATTGTGCCGCCTCAGTCGATGCCGTAGTTAGAATGCACCAGAATCAGATAGTAGAGTCCATCATCCGGGATCCTGGATTCGTTATCCATCAGGGTAATTTAGAGGAGAAGGCGGGACAGATGTGGGGGGCGCAAATCGCACGTTCTAACGATTGAACCCGGCTGCAGCTGTAGGGAGCATCACCGAAGCAAAGGAAAATGGGCCCTGTGCGCGGAAACATTGGCCACATTCAGCTGTTTCTGAGGGATTACCCGGTAGTTTGGCTCAGTCTGGGGCTTGGGCTGCTGGTCGTGCCGGTTCGCCCGGAAATACTTTCTCCACTGAATCTCGAGACTCTCGCCCTCGCCATTGCCCTTTTACTGGTGCTCTCCCTCGGTCAGAGCTTCGTGCTCATCACCGCCGGAATCGACCTCTCCTTGCCGGCGATTATGTCACTGGCCAGTGTGGTTGGCGCCTCATATCTGGCAGGAAACAGCGATCTAACGGGGACACCCTTATCCATCTTAACCGCAATCGTTGCGATGTTGTTGGTCGGTCTGGCAATCGGTTTCCTGCACGGTTTCTCTGTTGCGTACCTGCGAATGCCCGCTTTCCTCGTAACTCTCGCTTCATTGATGTGGGTGGGTGGGATCGCTGTTTGGTACACAGAGTCGGTGAGGATACCAGTCCCTGAAGGATTCATTCAGGTCTGGTACGGTCGTCTCTTAGGAATCCCAGTGCCGCTTTGGACTGTCGCGATTCTGGCTGTTCTTGCGCACTTCATCTTGAGTAATACGGTAATGGGAAGGCGGCTTTACGCCGTAGGTCACGGACTTCAGACTGCCCTGGTATCTGGCGTCCCCATCGGAAGGACCATTGTTTTCGCTTACATGACCAGCGGTCTGTGTGCTTCGATCGCTGCTGTGTTCTATACGGCGCGCCTTCACACCGGTTCGCCAGAACTGGTCGAAAACGAAGTCCTCCTGGATTGTATTGGAGCTGCGGTAATAGGGGGAACAAGTTTATTCGGAGGCAAAGGGAAGGTTATCGGGATTTTGATGGGCGTCGTGTTTATCGCCCTGGTTGGGAACTGCCTTAATATGTTGGGTTTGCGATATTGGCACGTCATTATGATCAAGGGTGGTGTGATCTTGTTAGCAGCCGTTCTCGACGCGTTTCAGAGACGGTGGTCAGGAGCAGAATAGCAGACGATGACTCGGCCAGTCTTGGAATTTGAACATATCGATAAATCGTTCTTTGGAGCAAAGGTCCTGAAGGACGTTTCCTTCGCCGTACGGTCGGGTGCGATCGTAGGCCTTGTTGGAGAGAATGGGGCGGGAAAGTCAACCCTGATGAACATCCTAAGCGGGATTCTCACTGCGGATGCAGGCTGGATAAAGGTTAACGGGATCCCTTTTGCGCCCCAGCGACCCGATGAGTCGGCCCTGGCAGGGATTGCCCTTGTTCACCAGGAACTCAACCTGTTTCCGAATCTGAGCGCTGCCGAGAATCTTTTCGTAGCAGATTTCCCCAGACAAGGTTCGAAATGGTTGAGTTGGATCGACAGAGCAAGCCTGCGAACCAGAGCTTCGGAACTCCTTGAGCAGGTGAATCTTGATGTCGATCCGGGAACTCTGGTGGAAGAACTCTCGCCAGGGCAAAAACAGTTGCTCGAAATCGCAAAAGCCTTAAAGGGAGACCTTAAGATTGTAGCTTTTGACGAACCAACGACATCCTTGACTCAACCGGAAACCCAGCAGCTCTTCAGTATCATTCGTCGGTTGAAAGAGCGGGGAGTCGGCGTGATCTACATCTCGCACAACCTCGGGGATGTGATGAGGCTATGTGACCAGGTTGTGGTTCTTCGGGATGGGGAAATCCAGGCGGCAGGCGACAAGGATAGCTTCACGATACCGGATGTCATTCAGTTGATGGTCGGTCGTGAGCTGGAAACTCTGTTTCCAAGACGCCGAAACACTCCCCAGGATGTGCCGGTGCTGCAAGTGCGTCACCTCTCCCAGCCCGGAATCGTTCATGAGGTCAGCTTTACTCTTCGCCGTGGCGAAATGCTTGGAATCTCGGGCCTGATGGGTTCGGGCAGGACGGAACTGGCGAGAATCCTGTTTGGTCTTGATTCTTACGAACGGGGTGAGATTCTGGTCGAAGGAGAAACAGTTTCGGCCCCTTCTCCCCGTAAATGCGTTGACCGAGGAATGGCATTTCTAACTGAGGATCGGAGCCTGGAGGGGCTCATGCCTTCTGCCAGCATAGAGGAGAACGTGGCCCTGGTTGGTCTGGAGGAGTTTGGCTCGCGGTTTCTTGGAGTGTTGAAGAGAGAGACTCTGAAAGATAGGGTCGGCGAAGTCGTCCGCGAACTCTCCGTTGACTGCAGGAGAATTGACCGGCAGTCGGTAAAAACCTTAAGCGGAGGAAACCAGCAGAAAGTAGTACTTGGAAAATGGCTGTTGGGCGGATCAAGAATCCTGTTACTTGACGAGCCTACGCGCGGTGTTGACGTGGGCGCTCGTTACGAGATTTACCAAAAACTCGTCGAATTGGCCGACGAAGGTGTTTCGATGATCGTGATTTCCTCCGACCTGGAAGAACTCGTCGGACTCTGTGATCGGATTCTGGTCATGTCGAGAGGTGAAATCCGTGCCTCTGTCGATCGACAAGACTTTGACCGCAAAGAGATGCTTCAGGCGGCCATTGGCGAGGAGCGTCTGACATGAGAGCCGCTCGGTGGAATGTGTCGAAGCTGGGTTTGACATACGCTCCGGCTCTCCTTTACATCGGGGTCGTTGGGACCTTCGGAATCCTCTCTCCAAGCTTTCTCAGCATAGAAAACTTCCTCAATATCTTCGTCCAGTGTTCGGCTGTTGCCATTGTGGCTATCGGTATGACTTTCGTACTCCTCACTGCTGGAATCGATCTGTCCGTGGGTTCGATCATGTTTCTCTGCAGTGCTATTGCCGGAGTATCTGTGGTCCGCGGTGATCTACCAATTTCGCTCGCACTTCTCTTCATGGTGATCGGAGGACTGTTCTGCGGCGTCGTGAATGGGTATTTCATCGCACGGAAGGGGATGGCTCCGTTTATCGTTACTCTGTCGATGTTATTCGTCGCCCGTGGATCAGGCCTGTGGATCACTCAAACCAGGGCGATGAACCTCCCCGACACTTTTCGGCAGCTTGCGACTACTCGGGTGCTGGGAATTCCTGTACCTGTCCTTGTTTTGGCGATCGTCTTGATCACGGCTCATCTCATCCTGACGCGTACAGTGTTCGGTAGACAGTTGTATGCCGTTGGGAATAATCCCGTTGCTGCTGAGCGAGCCGGCATCGACGTGCCCATGGTTCTAATTGCGGTTTACATGATTTCCGGAACCTGCGCCTCGATTGGGGGAATGCTCACATTGGCACAATTGGCGGCCGTCTCACCAAACCTGGGGCAGGGACGTGAACTGGATGTCATCGCAGCGGCCGTGTTAGGGGGAGCAAGCCTGTTTGGTGGGCGAGGGACAGCGTTTGGGGCAGTGCTTGGCGCAGTGTTGGTAGAAACGGTTCGAAATGGAATGAACATGGTCGACGCAAACCCCTATGTGTACCCCGTCATTATTGGGCTGATTATCTTTGCCGCCGTATTTCTAGACAGCAATCGGCATCGCCAACTGGCAAGATTGAGAAAACGAAAGATCCGGACAGAAGCTTCCTGATGCCTGATCCAGAGGATTGAGATGACTGACAAATCAACATTAGCTGCCCAACAGATGAGCCGGCATACATTGAGGGCCGGCCCTCTTGAGATGAAGCTTGATCCTGCCAGTGGGTTTCTTCGCTACGTTCGACTCCTTGGGCATGAGGCTCTGAGAGGTATTTACGTCGCTGTTCGTGATCGGGACTGGGGAACCGTTCGACCCCGGATCACAGGATTCTCCCTGAACCAGGACGAGAGCGCTTTTCAGGTTAGGTTTGAGGCACGTTGCACGAGCGATCAGGTTGATTTTTGCTGGGAGGGCACCATTGAAGGATTATCCAATGGGACCCTGGTTTATACGATGGAAGGCAGGGCTCTAAAGGATTTCATGCGAAACCGCATCGGCTTCTGTGTCCTGCATCCCATTCGCGAGTGCGCCGGCAAGGTGTGTTTGATCGAGCGGTCAGACGGCGCCATTGAGAATTCGCTATTTCCACAGTTCATCTCTCCGCACCAGCCATTCAAGGATATCCGTGCAATGAGTCACGAGGTGGTCGAGGGTGTTTTGGCAACAGTATCTTTCGCCGGGGACACGTTTGAAACCGAGGACCAACGTAACTGGTCAGATGCGTCGTACAAGACCTACTGTACTCCTCTGGCCTTACCGTTTCCCGTGCAGGTCTCGCGGGGCGAGTTCGTCCGCCAGAAGGTCACCCTGAGCTTCGAAGGTTTGGATAACGTGGGACAGAACGTCCAAGTCGGCGGTGATTCGAGACGCGCTGTCCGGGGACAATGGGGGGTTAAGTGCAAGCTTCCGCGCATCGGACTTTGTGTCGCCGGCCATGGCCGCAGACTACGGACCAGGGAAATCGAGCTCCTTCGACGGCTGAAACTTGATCATCTCCGCTTCGATCTCGATCCAGCGTCCAGTGATTGGAAACAGGCCTTCCAACAGGCCGCCGGTGAAGCTGGGGCACTTCGAACTTCACTGCATATTGCACTACACCTGGGGGAGATGGCTGAGGCGGAACTCGCCGAAGTCCGCCGTCTCGCCGGCGAGATCGCCCCTTCGATCTCTATGTGGTTAATCTTTAGAAAGGGAGAGCCTGTCACTCAGGAAGTTTGGATCAAGATGGCGAGGAAGCAGCTCCTTGCTGTAGCTTCTGGAGCACATTTTTCAGCAGGCACCAACGCCTATTTTGTGGAACTCAATCGTGGATTCGTCCCCGTTGACAGCGCTGACATTGTCAGCTTCTCTTTGAATCCCCAGGTTCACGCTTTCGACGATGCTTCGATGGTTGAGACTCTCGAGACACAAACCCAGATGGTTCTCAGTTGCCAGAGACTGGCTCCTGGGTTGCCAATTGCGGTTTCTCCCATTACGTTGAAACCTCGTTTCAACCCGGACGCAACTTCCCCGGAGGAATCGGTTCAGTCGGGAAATCTACCTTCGCAAGCCGATACCAGACAGCGTTCCCTGTTTTCGGCGGGGTGGCTTCTGGGTAGTGTCTGCAGACTTTCCGTCCCAGGAACCTACAGCGCCACCTATTTCGAAACAACGGGATGTCTGGGAATCATGGAGACGGAGCCGGGGTTAACTCGATCGGAATGTTCCTTTTCGACCGCGGGAGGTGTTTTCCCGAATTACCACGTACTCGCAGATTTGGCTGACTTCCAGGATCAGGAAATCAGGGTGCTGGAATCCGAGAACCCTCTTTCTGCCTGTGGACTGGTGAACGAGGAATCTCCCCGTCAATGCCTACTCGCCAATCTGACTCCTTATCCGCTGCAACTCGAGTTGGATCTGAGTTTCGGCCATCTCAGAGTCCGCAAGCTGGATGCATCCTCCCTCGCCGAGGCAGAACACAACGCGGACCAGTTCAGATCAAATCCCGGCGAGATTCTTACCGAAGGAAGGAAATTTGATCTTCCTCCCTATGCCTACATCCGCGCCCAAGAAAAGCTGTGAGGAATGTGCATCATGAAGGAATTGCGTTTTGCCATCATTGGAACAGGGTTTTGGTCAACTTTCCAACTTTCAGGCTGGAATCAGGTCGGTGGAGCAAGATGCGTCGCGGCCTACAACCGTACACAGGAGAAGGCGGAAACACTCGCGCGCGATTTCGGAATTCCCGCGGTCTACGATGACCCCGAAACCATGATGGAGAAGGAGTGCCTCGACTTTGTCGACATCATCACGGACGTGGACACTCACTCGCCATTTGTTCATCTGGCGGCCGAGAAAGGACTACCGATAGTGTGCCAGAAGCCTCTGGCTCCTTCACTTGAAATCGCCGAGAAGATGGTCAGAATCTGTCGAGAGAAGGACGTTCCGCTACTCGTTAACGAGAATTTCCGTTGGCAGACCCCGATAAGGCAGCTTCACAAGGTGCTTCAATCTGGGACCCTGGGCCGGCTCTTCCGGGCAAAAGTTCAGTATGCGAACAGTTTCCCGGTGTTTGACAACCAACCGTTCTTGAAGGAGCTCAACCAGTTCATCCTGGCTGACATCGGGACTCACATCCTGGACGTGGCACGTTTTCTATTTGGTGAGGCGAAGACGCTTTATTGCCGAATAGACCGTGTTAATCCTGAGATCAGGGGAGAGGACGTTGCCACTGTGGTGCTGGGCATGGAGGGTGCAGCAACGGTTATCTGCGATATGAGTTATGCCACTCGGATGGAGAAGGAACGGTTTCCCGAGACCTTTGTCTTCGTAGAAGGAGAAAAGGGAAGTGCCGAACTTGGGCCGGATTACTGGATCAGGGTTACGACAGAACAGGGAACTCTCGCAAAGCGTTACCCTCCGCCCCGGTACGACTGGGCTGATCCCACCTATGACGTCGTGCATGCGAGCATCGTTGCTTGCCAGGAGAATCTGCTGGCTGGTCTTCGTGGAATCGGGGTGGCTGAAACCACTGCCGAGGACAATCTGAAAACCTTGCGCCTGGTTTATGGCGCGTACGAATCTGCTGCACTCAACCAGGTGATCAACCTGCAAGAACCAGGAGTCTAAGATGCGACTTGGTTTAGGTTCATACGCCTGCACGTGGGCGTTGGGAGTTCCGGGATATCCGAGCAAGAACAAGATGAATCTTCTTGAATTTCTGGAGCTGACAGCTGAATTGGAACTCGACCTGGTTCAAATCGCAGACAACGTTCCCCTTGACGAGCTGCCGGAGACCGAGTTGGAGCAACTCAGGAAGCATGCTGTGGCCCTCGGCATCGATATGGAAATCGGCACTCGGGGCATCAGCAATGACCACCTGAAACGGTATCTGGATCTAGCCATGTACTTGGATTCTCAGCTCGTCAGAGTCGTCATTGACACGGCTGGAAGTCAGCCGGAACCTGATCAGGTCGTTACCACTCTTCGAGGAATCCTGCCTCAATACGAAGACTCTTCGGTAATGCTGGCGATAGAGAATCACGATCGTTTCTCGGTGCATACGCTGGCCGCAATTGTCGAGCGAATCGATAGTCCGAGCCTCGGAATCTGCCTGGACACAGCCAACTCGTTTGGCGCTCTGGAGGGTCCCGGTGTCGTTGTCGATGTCCTGGGACCGTTGACTGTCAATCTTCACGTCAAAGATTTTTCGATTTCGCGACTGGACCACATGATGGGATTTGTTGTCGAAGGGAAAGCTGCTGGAGAAGGGAGATTAGACATCCCCTGGATACTGAACCGTCTGGCCGATCAGAAGCACGATCCGAACGCCATCCTGGAGCTGTGGCCCCCGTTTCAGTCCACTGTAGAGGAGACAGTTGAACTGGAGAGGCGTTGGCTCTTTAGAAGTACTGTATACATGAAAGAAGTTCTCGCAAACCGATAGCAGAGATAGGAGTGAACCATGATCACAATCGCAGTTTTTGGCGCAGCCGGGAGCATGGGGACCCGGGCAATCAATCGCCTCAGCAAACCAACACAGGGGTATAGGATCCTTCCGGTCGAAGCTAACGAAGAGGGCTTCAGAAAGCTCCGCGAACGAGGTCTCGAACCCTGTGACCCGAAGTTGGCGGCAGAGCAAGCCGACGCAGCAATCCTCGCTGTACCCGACATCTTCATTGAAAAGGTAGCTGCAGCCCTTGTTCCATGCCTGCAAAGTGGCGCAATGGTGATTTGCCTTGACCCGGCTGCACCATACGCGGGAAAACTCCCGATCAGGGAAGATGTTACGTACTTTGTAACACACCCCGCACACCCCCCGGTCTTCAATGATGAGACGGATCCAGAGGCCAGGCGTGATTTCTTCGGCAGCGGGTTGGCGAAACAAGCCCTCGTCTCGGCGTTGATGCAGGGGCCGGAATCGGATTATGAAAAGGGGGAGAAGATTGCTATCCAGATGTTTGGGCCGGTCCTTCGATCACACAGAGTGACCGTCGAACAGATGGCTTTGCTGGAACCAGCGCTATCTGAAACTGTGGCGGCTACCTGCCTCTCGGTTATCCGCGAAGCCCTGGATGAAACGGTAAGACGCGGTGTTCCGGAAACGGCAGCTCGTGATTTTCTTATGGGACATATCAACATCGAGCTGGCTATTCTTTTCAACGAAATAGACTGGGACTTCTCGGAAGGTGCGAAAAAAGCGATTGCGGATGCCAAGAAGTCAATCTTTCGGCCGGACTGGAAGAAGGTTTTTGAGGAGGAGCAACTCCGGGAAAGTACCCGGAGGATCACAGGGTCGGGTTGAGCCGCAACGGCTAAGCTCGAAGTCAAACCACTAAGATACCAAGGTCACAAAGAAGACGGGAGGCATGCCTTTGATCCTTGGTGCTCTTGGTGTCTTGGTGGTGAGCTGGAGAGAAAAGCGGGTTAGAGTTTCTGAAAGGAACAGGGTCGGTTAGAATAACAATTCAACGAGTTGAGTGACCAATTGTCCGGATTTCACTCAGCTGACTTCCCTGCAGAGGTGACCTATGGATGTGACCGTCAGGTTGAATGTCAACGGGGTGGACAAGACCATAACTACGGATCCTCAGCGAAAACTCCTTGATGTGATTCGTGAAGAGTTTCGTTTGACCGGAACCAAGTACGGATGCGGTGAAGGCCAATGTGGCGCGTGCCTCGTTCTAGTCAACGGAGAGCCTTTGCGGTCGTGCCTCTCTCCGATAACCGTTGCTGACGGAAAGTCGATCATGACGATCGAGGGCTTGGCCCGCGGAGACTCCCTGCATGCTGTTCAAGAAGCGTTCCTGGAAGAAGAGGCGATGCAATGCGGGTACTGCACAAGTGGGATGATCCTCTCGGCCGTGGCACTGCTCCGAGAGAATCCAAACCCCACAGACGAAGAAATCGCAGCAGGGATGAACGGCCATATTTGCCGCTGTAATGGTTACGTCAAAGTCATGAACGCAATACGGCACGCCGCGAATACGCTGCGGAGTGAAAGCCATGGATAAAGGAAAGCATCAGACCGGGCGTTTCAGTACGTCTCCGCGTCACACTGGTACGTTACCTGCGTTCACCCTCCCGCGAAGGACGTTTCTGCAAGTTCTGGGTTCTGGGATCTTGATCACCGTGACTGACCCACTGGCTCTGACTCAGCTCGCAGGTGCCACGTTACCTGTTGCCGCGCGAATCCATCTGAACGAGGATGGCACAATCACCGCCATGAGCGGCAAAGTGGAGGAAGGCCAGGGCCCCCGAGCTGAACTCTCCCAGGCTGCAGCAGAGGAACTGCGAGTTCCGGTGAGTCAAGTTCGCCTGATCATGGCCGATACCGACGTTGTCCCGGACGACGGTATCACAGCAGGTAGTCGGACCACCCCGCGAAATGTACCCGAGATGCGTCAGGCGGCTGCCACAGCTCGAGAGTTGCTGACACAGCTTGCGGCCGCACAGTGGAAGATAGATGTGAGAACGCTCGAAGTGAGTGACGGCAGGATCAGGAACCCAGCAAACGGGCAGGTGATGACCTATGTCGATCTGGCCAAATCCAAAGATCTGGCTAAGCGTTTTGCCGAGAATACCCAGTCGGACGTCGCGGTTGCACCGGTGGCCGAATGGAAGGTCCTGGGCCAATCGGTTCGGAGGCCCAACAGTAGAGACCTGGTCACAGGCGGCCATCGGTTCCCTTCGGACATTGTTCGCCCGGATATGCTGTACGGAATGGTCTTGCGTGCACCCTCGTACGGTACCACCCTGGCGTCCATTGACCTGTCTGCAGCTGAGGCCATGGAGGACGTGGTAGTGGTTCGCGACGGGCAGTTTGTCGGCTTCGCCGCTCCATCAACACATTGGGCGGAACAGGCGCTGGAAGCCGCGGCTAAAACCGCCTCGTGGAGGACTGAACCACAGCCGGTTTCCAACAGTACCCTGCACGCGCACCTTAAGGAACACGCCAACACCGAGCGAGCGCGGACGGATGTAAAAGGATCGGTCGAGCGAGGGTTCTCAGAAGGGAATCAGGTCGTCAGCGCCACGTACACGTTAGCCTATATTCAACACGCGCCGATGGAGCCGCGGGCAGCTGTCGCGGAATGGAGTGGAGAGAAGCTGACGGTTTGGGCAGGTTGTGATAACCCCTTCCGTGCCCGGCGCACACTCGCTGAGGAGTTCAGCATCGACACTGAACAGGTTAGGGTCATCATCCCGGACATGGGGGGTGGTTTCGGGGGCAAACACACCGTAGAGGCAGGCCTTGAAGCTGCTCGAATGGCTAAAAGAGCCGGACGACCCGTATGGGTGAGGTGGACACGGGAAGAAGAGTTTACCTGGGCCTATTTCCGCCCGGCAGCTGTTATCGAATGCAAGGGCGGGCTTCGAACCGACGGCTCACTCACCGCTTGGGAGTTCACCAATATCAACGCGGGTGGCTCAGCAATTGAGACGCCTTACGAGATACCGAATACGCGAATCGCGTCTGTGAGTTCGGACTCTCCATTACGACAGGGGTCCTACCGCTGCCTCGGAGCTACCGGCAACAACTTTGCCCGCGAATCGTTCATGGATGAACTAGCCACAGCTGCCGGATCCAATCCGCTGGACTTCAGGATGGCTCACCTCAAAAACGAACGCCTGCGGGTGGTTCTGAAAGCAGCGACTGACCGATTTGACTGGAGTGAGCGCAGGAAGCACATCACACCTGAACTGGGCGTCGGCCTGGCCTGTGGGACAGAGAAGAACTCAGTTGTCGCTGCCTGCGTGTCCGTTGAGATCAACCGCAATCGGGGCAAAATCAGAGTGCTCGAAGTGTGTGAGGCTTTTGAGTGCGGTCCGATCTTGAACCCTGGAAACCTGACTTCTCAGGTGCAAGGGTGCATCATCATGGGGTTAGGTGGAGCGCTGACCGAAGAAATCCAATTTGAAAATGGCAAGATCCTCAACCCCGGCTTCAGTAGATACCGCGTACCTCGGTTCAAGGACGTTCCCAAGATAGACGTGCATTTGATCAACAACCCGGACATCCCGGCTGCGGGGGCAGGAGAAACGCCGATCATCGCAGTTGCTCCAGCGATCGGGAACGCCATCTTCGCTGCAACAGGGGCACATATTCGGTCGATGCCGATACGAGGTGACCTCCTCAAGAAATCATAGGAAGGTTCACTGGTTTTCTATCGTTCCTACAACGCTGACCGACTCTTTGCGCCTTGGCGTGAGATGAATTGGTTTCACGCAAAGCCCGCCAAGCTCGCAAAGAGCTTAGAGGGTGAAAGACTAAATGGCCCGAGAACCTGATTTCCAGAAGCGGAAGATCCCTGCTACTAATCCTGATCTGGATGATCTAGTTTTTCACTACGGGAGCTGAGGGCATACCCACTCGATTTACGGATAAAGGGAAGGACCAGTATCCAGGGGAGCGTCAAACGAGTCGGATCACGGAACTGTCTGAGGCCGATCTCCATCCTCTCATGCCCCGCAGAAGGTTGTGCCCGATACGTGCCGAACAGTCGATCCCACCAGGGGAGGTTGAATCCAAAATTACTGTTGGTTTCCGCCGGTATGACCGAGTGATGAACTCGGTGCATGTCTGGGGTTACTACAAGCCAGCGAAGGTACCGGTCAGCGGTCGGGTGAAGTCGCACATTGCCATGGTTGAACATGGCGGTAGCGTTCAACAGGATCTCGAAGATGAGTACGGCTAAAACGGGGGGGCCAAGCACGACTACCATCATCAACTTGATCCCAACGGACAGAATCATCTCGACTGGATGAAACCGCAGGCCGGTCGTCACATCGAAGTCGAGGTCCGCGTGATGAACCATATGAAGGCGCCAGAGCAATGGGATTGCATGAAACAGAACATGTTGAAAGTAAATGCCGCAATCCAGCAGGATCACCCCGACGACCAAGGCTATCCACTGCGGCAATGCCAGATTATTCAGCAATCCCCAGGTTCGCTCCTCTGCCAGGAGGGCCAAACCCAAAGGAAGGATGGGGGCTACCCAGCGCACCACAACCAGGTTCAGAAGAGTAATCGACAGATTGCTGAACCAGCGCGAGTTCTTCGATGTAGCGAGAACCCGACGTGCAGCCAGTAATTCCCAGAAAGCCATCAGGCCGAAGACCCCAATGAAAGCGCTCAACCGCAGAAGGCTCTCTGTGCTTAAGATATTCGCGTCTATGGCACACCTCCGGATCAGCGACGAGAGTTAATCTCGAAAGCGCGTGGATGTTAACCACGAAGTCACGAAAGCACAATGAACTCCTTGTGATTTTGTGCCTTTGTGGTGAATCCCACCCCTGAGTAGCTTCACAAGGCTTCTTACCCGATGAACTCGTTGCCGACCTTGCGGGCACGTTCCGGTTTGTCCAGATTAATACCGAGGCTCGTACCGACCTCCACCAGGATGTTCCACCCGGCGGCCATCTCGACATAGCCGGAAAGATCCCCTGCATCCGGGATACGAATCGTCGGGAAGATCGTGTCCCGAGAAGCTATAGCCACGATCGTCAGCCCCACTCCCTTCACGAGCACTTCCTCGAACTTCTCTTCCTGATCTTCGTAGGGATCGATCCAGATGACCACGTCGGCGGCATCCAGGACTTCTTCCACGCCATGCACCCCGTACGTACCCTCAAAGTAGTCACTCGGTTTTCGCGTGATTTCGTTGGTTTTGAGCGCTAATTCCTCAGCCACGCCATCGTTGCGTCCCGAAAAACAGATCAAACGGGCATTGGCAATCTTATCGGTGATAACGGGATCGATGGTCGAGGTCATGGCAGTCGTCATTTTTGCTGCCAGGTCGGCGGTTTTGCCGGCCAGAGTTGGCTGACCAGCAACATGCTCGAGCAGAGCCTGGTAGAAAAGTCCCTGTTCGATGACACTCTTAGTTGCGGCCACAGCACCCTCTTTGCCACAACTCAGTACGTAACCCCGGGTGGCCAGCGATTCCAACTTGGTATCCTCGAAGGCGCTCAGGCTATACAGGTGACTGTGTCCCGCGTCCTTCAGTTGGGAGAACAATTGAATCACTTCGGCCGTACGACCCGAGTTCGACAACCCGAACACCGCCCAATCATCGAGGCGATATTCCTGGGCCTGCTTGCCCGCTTCAGTCTGTAGCTGGAGACCGTAACCTCTCTGCAATGCGACCTTGATCGCATGTTTGGCAGGAAAGATCCGGGAAGAACCCTCCCCGGTCATGAACAACTTCCCTGCTGTCTTGACCGCCGCGGCCGTCTCCGTCATCTGACTACAGTCAAATCCCTCACCCATGCCGGCCGTGGCCAGCATGTCTTTGACAAGGTTGCTCTCGTTGTATCTTGCTTCGGTGAGGTTCATGAATCTATCCCTCGCTCGGCCCTTCAGGCGGGCCCTGATGTTTATGTTGTTCTTCGGGCCTAAGTTCCGGACCCGACACTAAGTACAGTGAGTCATCGGCCTGCCGGTTCGCTACGGCTTTGCCCTCTTGATTGCGAGGCTCGCGTAGGAGGGCAATTCACCGATCAGCGGCTGCACGTAATCGAGAAACTGCGGGGT
>JAUVSF010000126.1 GCA_030597245.1 Acidobacteriota bacterium | reverse complement strand
GTGCTGGTCCCGGGCGTTCTCGAATCCTTTGATCTGCCTGACTGCTATCGTGCCTTGAAGGCGAGGCAACTGCGTCAGATCGAGCCCTGGGGTCCGAATGCCAGGCCGTTCTAGCTTGGGCCGCTGAAAGACTTACCACCAAGAGCACCAAGTTGACATGGTGATTCTTGGTGATCTTAGTGTCCTGGTGGTTTGAATAACCCGGGCGACGTGTTATTTCCTGTTGGATGCTTCGAATATCGCGTTGTTGTCCATACCTTTGCCCAAGCGGACAACCTGTTTCACCCGGGTAAGAACGTTATTCATTATGCTGATGCGCCGGCTGTCTTCAGCCTGAATGAAAACGTCCATTGGTCTGGTGGGACGGCAATTGGTCACCATGGCATCGGTAACGCCCTTCATCACGATGAATGCGGGGGCCTGTTCTTCGACCATGCCATCTATGTGGGTTAGCCCAAGATTCTGGACATCGTCAAAAACAAAGGCGGGACGCTGATCCGTCTTCTCGTACTCGAGTTCCACATTCTCAAAATGGATATCATCCGCATGGCGGACGTAGAAGCCGTACGCAGGAAGGGTGCCAAACATCTTGTACTCCGGATACCCTTCTTCGTTTTCCGGCACCTCACGGTTGATGAGATCTGCCGTTCCTCCGCCCTTAAACTGGATGCGGATGTTTTCCAGCGTGACGTCCTCAACCGGATGTCCGGGCAGACCGGTAATCGAGCAGCCTACGTTGTCGATTCCGACGGCCTGTACGTTGCTGATAACAACCTTCCGAAATGCGCCCATTCCAGGCCGTACCAGTTCCGGCTCTCTTTCCCAGTTGCCCTTGCCGCCTCCCGGTCCCTTCGACAGGTAGGGCCGTGCTCGGTTACCCAATCGCATGAAGATAGCGGCGCCGGAATTCTGGATCATGACGTTATTGACACTGACTCGCTCCAGCGTTCCCCCGTCGACCATTTCAAGAGCAATCCCGGCCAGCCTCGTGTCATGAATCGTGCAGTTGCTCATGGCGATATTCTGAAACCCGCCATTCGATTCTGTTCCCAGCTTGAATGCGTTGCAGTCGGAACTGAGGTTACAGTTCGTCACGGTCACGTCTCTGCAGGCTCGATCTGAAGTGGCTTTGAGCACAATCGCATCGTCACCGCTGTAGATATCGCAATTGGATATCCGCACCCGATGGCAGCTGTCGATATCGATACCATCGTTATTGCCTGCTACGTTACTGTGAACAGTGATCCCGTCGATCAGGACATCGTCACAAGCGAGATAGTGTTGAACCCACATGGGTGAATTCCGAATCGTCACGTCACGGACGGTCACATCTCTACACTGGATGACACGGATGAGGTATGGGCGCATCTTATAGGGGTTTTTCTGGGTCCTCTTGTCTTTGAAGGCTGCCCCCTGGCCATCAATCGTGCCTCTTCCCAGGATGGAGATGTTTTCTACCTTTTCCGCATAAATCAGGCTTCGTTCGGTGTAGTTATCCGTGTAAGAACGATAATCACAGATCGTCACTGGATAGTCGTCCAGTCTCGTGCTACCCAGCAGGGTCGCCCCCGCTTCCAGATAGAGGGAAACATGGCTCTTGAAGAAGATAGTCCCGGATAGATAAGTCCCGGCAGGAAAGTAAACAGTGCCTCCCCCGGCGGAACTGCACGCATCGATGGCGGATTGGATCGCTTCCGTATCGAGTGTTTTGCCGTCGGCTCCGGCCCCGTAATCTTTCACTGAGAAAAGCACCGGGTGGCCTTCGAAGCGGGCCGAATACGTTGCTGAAGAAACAACGAACAACAGAAGGATGAATGCGATCGGGTTTCTCAACAATCGAGTGCTCATAGCTGCCTCCAAACCTAGTTCACATTCACAATCCGCATCATTTGATCTTTCAATTCCTGTTTCTTCTTTGCGTATTGTTCATCCGCTGCCAGATTCGTCCATTCATACGGATCGGTTTGATGGTCGTAGAGCTCTTCGTCTCCATTGAGGTACTGGATGTATCTCCAGTTCCTGGTGCGGTAAGCATAGTTCTGTTTGAGCACATCCTCTTTGTCGAGTCCGACACCTAGAACAGTCAAGGCTCCCTCCGGACCTTCCCAGTCCTGGAACTCCGGATCGCTGAGGAATGGTCGAAGACTAAAACCATCAAGCGTTGGTCCGGACTCACTCTTTGCGGTGCTCCCTTCCAGATTACTGAGGTCTGCCAGGGTTGGGTAGATGTCAATCAGAGACACCGGATGATCCACCGTTGATCCGGCAGCTGATTCTCCCGGATACCTGATGATCAGTGGAATCCGCGTACTTTCTTCCCATGGCGAATTCTTGAACAAATACTCCTTCTCCCCCATATTCCAGCCATGATCGCTGGTAAAGACCACGATTGTATTGTCTTTGAACCTGCTGTTGTCCAGCGCATCCAGGACGATCCCGATTTGCTCGTCTACAAACGCGATACAAGCCAGGTATGCCTGCAGAAAATGCTTCAGTCCGGTTTCAACATCTGGATAGGACTCTCCCAGGAGCCGGTAGTAACGAGGTCCCTTCCTGGTGTCAGGCAGATTATTCAGATAGTAAACGTCCTCAACGTCGCCTTCCTTGAGCGGCGAGAGTTCAATCTCGTCAATCGGGAACATATCGAAGAACCTCTTGGGCGCATATAGAGGGGTGTGCGGTCTCACAAACCCCACTCCCAGAAAGAAGGGCTTCTGCCCATCCTGGCTGTCCAGTTCCTGTATCTTCTGTGCCGCCCATTGCGCATGCATTTCATCGGGAGTCAGATCCCTGTTGTTCTCATCGACATAGTTCAGATACCTTGGGTCTTGCTTCGAATAACGCCAACCGGGCTTTTCAGCATCTGCGGAGGTTTCCGGGAAAGCCGGAACATCAGACAACGGGGCAAATGAACCATCAACATGGCCGATACTCCTAAACGGTTCCGGTACCGAAGGGTGACCAACGAGGTCTTTGCCATCATATGCAAAAGGCCCGTAGTTATTGATGTCCACTCCCCATTCATCCCATAGGCTTTTCCGGTTATGGTGCAGCAGTTTGCCACTGCCTACGACCAGATATCCATTCTCTCGGAAGTATTCCATCAAGGTTTTGGCGTCCTTCAAGACTGGTTGTTCATCATGAGGTATCCAGCCGAAATCTTTGGACCTGTGCGTGTAGATCCCGGTGAACAGGCTGTTGCGGGATGGTGAACACACCGGAGTGTTGCTGTGAGCATTCGCAAAGGACACCGCTGATTTCGCAAGCCGGTCAATGTTAGGGGTCTTAACCTGGGGATGACCGCCAAACGCCCCTGAGTAATCATTAAGATCGTCACACATAATAAAGACCACGTTGGGCTGTCGGATCTGCTGTTGATCAGCAGTCCCCTCGTCCGAACAAGCAGAGAGGAAAAAAACCGAAACCAGGAGCAGAGCACACAAACACAGATTCTGTTTCATAAGAACCCCCCTAGAAGTTCAAGTCGTTCAAGTCAATCTACAATTCACAAGAAACCGCGAACAAGTGTACATTCCTCGGGAACTGATGGAAACAGGCAGACAGAGTCTTGGGTCCTGGGTCTTGGGTCTGGTAAGAATGATCGCTTGTTGAGGACTGGTTGACGGTAAGACATGCATCCCTGCTTGTCATTCATACGTTGGCAACCATTCGTGGGTACGACGCCGGAGTGGTGAACCTCAAGCTTCTCCCGCTCCTGAACCAGGAGTCTTACCTTCAGATTGTCGACAATGGCCAGGCTTGAAAGGAGGCAAGAATGGCCGATCCAATTAATGTAGATCCGAATCATTACTCAGTCGAATTTGAAAACGACCAGGTCAGGGTCCTCCGAATTCGCTACGGACCGGGAGAGAAATCCGAGATGCACGACCATCCGCCGGCCGTGGGAGTCGGCTTAACAGATTGTGCCGGCAAGTTCACTTACCCTGATGGTTCGACAGAAGATTTCGACCTTAAGGCAGGGAGTGTTCTCTGGAGCGATAGCATCGAACACCTGCCGGAGAGTTCGAGCGATGCCCCGATGGAAATCGTTTTCATCGAGATCAAGCCTCAATCCTGAGTGGACGTCGCCCTGGGCCACCAGCAAGATAGGGTGGGGAAGCACACACTGGGCACACTGGGGACAGTCTCGAGACTGTGGCGTCCGCATGGGGTCCAGTGCCGACAGCCCGGTAACGTCTTCCCGATAGGCGGACCCCCCGGGAAACAGGCAGTGTGAAGGCCTTCACAGTACTGAACCGACTGGACATTGCTTTTCACGCCGGACCATAATTTGGTCGAGTAAATCACAAAGCCAAGGAGAGTACGATGCCTGCAAAGAAAATACTTATGCTTGTTGGGGACTTCGTCGAGGACTACGAAGCAATGGTCCCGTTCCAGATGCTTCTCATGGTGGGACATGAGGTGGATGCGGTGTGCCCTGGAAAGAAGGCGGGGGACACCGTCCGAACAGCTGTTCATGACTTTGAAGGGGATCAGACCTACAGCGAAAAACCCGGCCACAATTTTCATCTGAACGCAAATTTCGATGAGGTGAATCCTGGAGATTACGACGCACTTGTAATTCCTGGTGGACGGGCTCCGGAATACCTGAGACTCAACGATCGCCTTATTCAGATTGTTCAGGCTTTTGCTCAGGCAGACAAGCCAATTGCCTCCATCTGTCATGGACAACAAATTCTGGTAGCGGCGGGGATCTTGAAGGGGAAACAGTGCACGGCTTACCCCGCCGTCAAGCCTGACGTTGTGGCAGCCGGAGCGAACTGGTGCGAACCCAACGGGACCTTTTCGAACGCCTTCGTTGACGGCAATCTCGTCACGGCTCCGGCTTGGCCTGCACATCCTGATTGGATTCGGAAGTTCCTGAATCTCTTGGGTACCAGGATCGAGCTGTAAGGAAAACCCATTCCACGATCGCATGAAAAGTGAAAAGGGTGAAAAGGGAAAGGGTGAAAAGGGGACAGTCTCGTTCTGCGAGAGAAAAGGGTGAGAATCAGCCTGTCCCTTTCTGTGTCCCCATTGTTTCGGCCACATTCCAAATGTAGGAGTAATACTATGTTCCTTCGAATCGCGGCCCTCTGCTTGTTCTTGTTTGTGGCCGTGCTCGCAGTTTCTGGGTCACGCGCAACCGCCGAAAAGAAGGGCGAGAGCGTCAGCCCGACAATTACTTCGGTCTTGCGGGAACCACTTCCGCCGGAAGACCTCTCCTGCAATGTCGATGCAGGGGAGATCGTAATCCAGGGGCCGACCTTCCGGTATATTGTGGACCGTACCAGCGGCGCCGTACGCGATTTGGAGGTCAAGCGGGACGGCCACATCGTCGTTTCGCTTCAGGAGCCGGTCGAAATTGTCTTGGACGCCTATCACCTTGCGTCCAGCGGCAACTCGGGGAAAACGGTCGTTAGAGCCCAGAGTGAGCAGAAGGTCGTTCTGAATACCGAGGGCGTCCTTAGCGATCCGGCGCGTCATGGATTCGATATCCCTTACGCCCTGGTAAGCACATTCTATAACGACGGCGTGGTGGTTTCCGAAATCACGTTGCGGCCTCGGAAGGACCTGCAGGTCAAGAACTCCCTGAGCCATCGACTGATGGCGCAGGGCCGGTTCAGCCATTACTTGCACAAACGGAGAGACGATAACGGCATGGGAAGCGAAACAAGCTCCCTTCCGCCTGCCGGAAGATCGCTGGAGCTGGCCACACTGACCTCGTGCCTAGAAGTTTTCAGCCAAGAGGCGGCCCTCGCCATCTTCACCGACCGTGGCGCAACCCACCTGGCCGAGAAGGGCCTGCAAACGGCCACAATCAGGGTTCACGAGAAGACGTCTGGTCAAGCTTCCGTCTCATTGACGCAGAACATTATCAACATTGGGCCGTCAGGCTCACCATTCCTGATGAAAGCCGGCGAGGAATTCACGTTTCGAACCGGAATCAGCCTCGCCCCGAATCGATTGCCGCATCGCAGGACACGTGACCTGCGCATGTACATTTGGATCGGCGATCAGAAAAACCCTTATCCCACCAATCAAGAGATTCTCGATGCCGCACATTTGGGTTTTACACTCTTTCAAATGCATCGTGTTGGAACACCTGGTGAACCCCGTCCACCGGCGGACGAGTTGGAAAGGGTGATTAAGAAAGTCCACGAGGCGGGAATGCTCTTCATTTGGACGGTGAATGCAGACCTCTTGTACGCCAATTCCAAGGGAGTCACCGACATGAGGCGTGACGGCAAATGGTCGCTTTGGCAGGGATTCAACTATGGTGGTCGCTACAAAGCGGGAATGGATCCCTACTGCAATCTGCTCGCCACGTGCCTTGCCTCCCCAAACGGACTGGCAGATTATCGGGTTGCTACGATAACTGAAATGCTGAAGCGTTATGATGTTGACGGAATGTATGTTGACGACAACCTGGCCTACGCAAACTGTCGTCTCTGGAAAGAACATGGCCATCCTGAAAAGGTGTATGACTGCCTGATCGAACTGCACGAGATGAACTGGCGACGGCGACAGGTGCTCCGAGAAAAGTGCCCGCACATGGTGTTGATCGACCATTGCACGACAGCGCTGGTATTGCCCGTGATCAACACCTTCGACGTGCACCTGTTCGGCGAGGGATACAACATCTCGCTCGATTACTATCGGGACTACTTCATGTCGGTCAAGAATTTGCACGGTCAGGGATGTCTGTGGGCGGGAGATTCGGAGGACGCCCGGGTTGGCGTGCAGGCTGCTTACAACATGGATCTACTCACCGGGGGCGGGCAGTACAGCTACACCGATTGGCGGCTCTACCCGAAGAAATTCCCCTACGCGGCGGGTGTCAGGGACTTCGAGCCGCTGTTCGTCAAGGCCTACAACCTGCCTCAGTTTTACTTCGGAATGTACGAATCGCAGCCGTACTACTTTAGTTCGTCGGGGAAGACGTTCTCCACGACTACGCCGAACACGTATACCACGATTTATCGCAATCAGACCTGGGGCGATTATCTGATTCCCATCATCAATATGAATGACGGAGAGAAGACGACAGCTTTGGAATTCCATCAGCCGGATAAACTCAACATCGAGCCGCATACAGAATACGTGCTGTTCGACGTGAACGAGAGAACGGCCGATCGCGTGCCGGGAGAAATGCTCAAGAAAGGGCTTCGCGACATCCGAATTCCCGGTCAAGGCCTCAAGCTGTTCTACGTGCGTCCGTTACCGAAGGACGCCCCTTATCACTTGTTTGGAGGGAAGAGGATCTCGGAAACGTGGTCCGAGAAAGGCCGTAAACTCGTCGTGACACTCCATGCACCACTGGGGCTGAAGGACACGGTTTTCTTGGTGGGTGGGGCGGATCGCGGCATCGAGAGCATTACGGTTGACGGAAAGCCGGCCAAGTTCTATCTCGATTCGTCGCGCGGAATCGCTCACGGCGAGGTGACTTTTGCCGCCCGTCCTGTCGTGGTCGAGGTGAGGTTCTCTCAGGATTCTTGTTCGAAACTCACGACCAAAGCGATCTCGCCGGACGGCCTCACGATGCAGTATCTGCGAAAGAAATAACCGTAGGGGACTTTGATACCGCAAGGAAGAAACGAGCGCGGATAGAGTTCCAGGCGCCGTTGATGTCCCATGAGCATCCTGAGAAATGAAAAGGGAATAATGAAAAGAATGAAAAGGGGACAGTCTCGTTCTGCGTAGCCGATATGTCGCGGAAAAACTATAGAACTCAGGCTTTCCATTATCTTTGCGTTTTGCCTCTCCCGCTCGACCTCCGTCGCATGGGCTTCGAGCACGGCCTCCGGTAAGGAAAAATGCTCTGTCCCTTTCTCTCCCGTTTGCGTAATTCCTAATCGACAGGTACCGGTTCGAGCATCTTCTCCCGCTGTTGTTAATTCTTCGTCATCCCGTTGCATTGATCTTTACTCCTGTCTGATATTAGTAAGACTTGTGTGAATGAGAACACCAATGATTAAGCTGAAGTTCAAGGGCAAGAGTAGAATTTCGGCACGGAGGGTAAGCAACTTCTTTCTGAGTCTCGGTTAATTGGTATCCTACACGAAGTGCCCGGTTCAGTTTTCAATGCAGCAAGGCCCAATTGGGCTGATCTAAGCCAATAGCTTAAAGAGTACTTATCAGGAGGAACTACAATGAACAGCAAGCTCTCAATGTCGAGACGTCGTTTTATTGCTAAATCTCCCATGGCGGCAGCTGCTCTTACGGGAAGCAGTACCAAGATAGGGCAATCGCCAATACCAGAACCAGACCATTCGATCCCCCAGAGTGGATTCCACGGTAAAGATGAAAATTTACGTAATTGGAGCGGAGACACTCGTTCAGGCAAGGTGATATTTGTCGCGCATTGCATGCTAAACCAAAACGCCCGAATAGTTGAAGCAGCAGACTGCCCAACCATGTTTGACCCTTTGGTGGACTTCCTGCAAAGGGAGCACGTCGGTGTTATCCAGCTGACCTGTCCAGAGCTTTATTGTTTAGGTTTGGGACGTCGGGAAGTGCGTGTGGGACTCGAACATTCTGCAGGAATGCAACGTCTGCAGAGACTCATTGACGACTTAATGTTCACTATCCATGAATATTTATTTCAAGGATTTGAAGTAGTTGGCATCCTTGGCAAAAACGGTAGCCCATCATGCGGAGTGACTCGTACATGGTTAGATAATAGACAACAGGACGGGCAAGGTGTTTTTATCAGGGAGTTAAAGAACCGATTACTTAAGGAACAACTTGATATCCCTGTATTTGGAGTTGCAGATCACAAGCAGGAGGATGCGATCAAGTGGCTGAGTGGAAGACTTTGATACACCTCTGCAATACAGTGCATTTGGGCAAGAATCAACTGCCCTGATCAAACACCCGAATCTGTGTAATCCGTAGAATCCGTGGATACGTAGTTCTTTCGACCGCGGATTTTCATTCCAATATGATTCCAACTATGAAACGGGGAAAAGGGGGGAAAAGGGGACGGAAAAGGGGACAGTCTCGTTCTGCGAGGGAACCAGCCTGTCCCTTTCTGCCTCCCTTTCTGCCTTTCTGTGCCCTGCGTAAAGCGCGAACCACGTTGCAGAACCTGAACCCCATGGTGTTTTGATTGTCAGGGGACGCGGCCTGACGGTCTGCGCTCCGTCAATGGGGTATACAGAAACTCCCTGGGTTAGGGACGAAACCTCCGTACGAGTCCACCTTGGGCGGGCGACATGTGTGGAGCCCAGTAACTGAGTGCTGGGAAGCGTGTCGCCCACCCAAAATTCGAGTCCGTCAGGACGGCATGGAAATGGAGAACAGTCTCGAGGCCGTGGCGTCCGGAGGGTCCAGTGCTGGGAGAGAAGAGGGACTTCCCGTTCGCCGTCTTCCCACGAGAAACACTCCACCTACGGCTGGTTGATTACCCCATTGCTCCGACAAGCAGCAGCTCCACCTCTTCAGCAGGCAGGATTCCCGCCTGGACAAAGGCCTCGACCTGATTGAGAAAGGCGCGCAGCTTTTTCGTGGCCGGGGCGATGGCTCGATCTTCCAGTTTGCCGAAGGCCCCCTCCAGCTTGGATAGCATGGCATTGGCTCGACCGGCACTCAGACCGCCCCCAACCGTCAGTTCTACAACCTTGTGCTTGAGCATGGCTATCGTCAAGGCGTCGCCGATCAACTGGTTGGCAGCTTCGGAAATGTGCCCGAGACTGTCCCAATTCCTCAGATCGTCCGGATTGTCACAGACGGAACTCGGATCAGAAAACCGAACACAGGGAATACAAGGAATGAAGTGGTCCTTGATCGCGTTCTCGAAGGTTGGCGAATTGATATACACGATGCTGAGATCACCCTCGATTCCGGCAAGTCCCTCCTCCAGTGCCCTGTTAAAGGTCTCAGCCAGAGCGTCTATTTCGGAAATGTTACAGTAACTCGGTTGAACACTGAAAAGGTGCGTGCCGGGAACGACGAAGTAGACCGCACCATGGTCAGCCAGCAGCTCAACCGACTCAACAACTCCCTCAGCTGCGTCCTCCACGACCTGGATGGCCGCATCCCAACTCTGCTGTCCCAGCATCGCAAACGCAGCCATCGTATCATTGCCCCCGATCTGGATAATGTAGAGTGCATCCGGATCAGCAGTCTCCCCAACGTCATCAAGGAAAGTCTCGATCTGGTGTCCAACGCTTGGAATCGGCACTCCAAAAACGTACTTGTACTCTGTCGACCGCGCGCCACCATAGGCATAGTTGTTACCCCCGTATTCTGAAGCCGTAACTTCCCCGAGGTCAAGATTATCCGCGATCACCTCCACATAGACTTTTCCTTTGGACCATCGCCCGCCTGCATAAGGAGGCGAGGAGGGAATATCAAAGCCAAAAGGTGCGAAAAGCGCCTTGAAATTGCCCGTGTCTGCGAGGCTTTCGCCGAAAACGTAGAGTTCGCTGTACGGTTGTGCGCAAATACCGGGCATCAGGAAAAGACACAGGAAGGCCTCGAACTGAGGGTGAGCACCGGGAGATTCGCGATGGGTATTTGTTACCGCTTCAACGACTGATGCGAGGGGGGCACCATATTCATGCTCGTCGTAGTCTACGCACGTCCTGGAGGGAAT
>JAUVSF010000704.1 GCA_030597245.1 Acidobacteriota bacterium | reverse complement strand
TCGAGCGAAAGTTCAAGGTCAGCCTCCAAAACGTTGCAGGCCACAGGGACCATGAAGTCGATCGCCGACCCTTCAGGAAAGGCTTCCTCGTGATCGACCAGGAGGACACGCCCCTCGATCGGTACTAACAACTTATCTTCGTCGTCTCGCTTGCGCTTGCCGATGAGCGCGTCAAACAGTCGAGCCCGGTAAACCTGTTCTTTCAGTTCGTTCAGGTTCAAACCGTAGCGCTCTGAGATTCTCGCAATCGTCTCTTCTCTCTCTTTTCCTTCCAGGCCCTCGTACGATCGGATAGACACAAGATCAACCGCGGATTCGACCAGAACCCTGAGTGATCCCTCTTTTCCATCGACTGACCGAATCACCGTAACAGGCACCATGTTCAAATTGATCCTGCGGTCGAGGAGGTAAGCTGCAACCTCATGTTGATAGCGCCAGAGTTGATCCCCGATACTCACTTCAACATCTTTGAATAGGCCTCGCAACCGTGTCTTATCTAGTGTTATCTCCCAGATCTCACCGCTCTGTTCTCCTCTTGTTATCGGCGTGCGCTTTACCAATTGGCCATCCTTCAGAATCTCCTCCATCTGGGGATCCGAAAGGTGTACGTAACCACGTCCCCACCCCTCCCCTGGGGGCGCTTCAGCCATAAGTGTTGTCGGTTCCTTTCTTGCCAAGTCAAAAGCACTCACGGAATCGCCTTCAAAAAGTACTGCAAAGGCCCCGCCGCCATATGCCATTCCAACATCGCCACGAATCACTCTTCGGTTGAAACGCGTAGTCGGGATTCTTAGCTTCGTAATGGTATGCCCGACCATCATTGCCCGAGCGTCGAGCAATTCAAGTACCTTTTCGACTCGTTCTCGTTCGGCGCGTTCATTCTCCAGAGAGTTACCCCTGTACCAGAGGGGGCCATTTGTGGAGAAAGGAAGGTCGTCCAATTCGGCCAGGAGGTTTTGGGCTGCCCCTAACATCGCTTTGGGTACGGAAGCCTGGCCTTCGCTTTCTGCCCTTTCCACCAACCAGCGAGCGGTGCTGTGGTAATCCGAGAATTGAGGTGGGAGCTTTGTTATCCGAGCGATTGCATCGGCAGAATCCAGAAAGTTGCGAAGGCTTTGCGAGAATTCCCGGTTGATTCCCTCGATGCCTCGCTGTGCAACTTCTGGTGTCAGCCCGCCGTGCACGAACACGACACCATTAACCTTCACGACCACTGGTAGTCCAAGCAACCATGAACCGTACCTCCCTTTTGGTCCGAATGCCTTAATGCGACTGAAGAAACCTGGGGGGTAGCGCTCTTCAAACGCCTTCCTCAGATCCGGTTCTCCGACTTTATCCCGGGCATACACTATCTTGAACTGTTTCCAGGCGCGCTCTCTTTCCTTCTGATCCTCATCTTCCGCAAAGTCCGCGTAGCTTTGCTCTGAAACATAGCGGAAGTCCCGCACCAGGTTCATGACGTCATGATTTCCAAGTACTGCGTGTACTCGCCCCCCTCTCTTCCGAGCCTGTTTCTGAAGTTCGATTAAAAGGTCAAGGACCGCTCTGTCGTGGGGCCCACGGTCAACCAGATCTCCACACAAAACCAGGTGATCCGTTCCGCCGATCCAGTTCAGGTCCGAGTCAGTCAGTTCAGTTTCAATCAGAAGAGCCCTCAATGTTGCGATTGCCCCGTGGACGTCTCCGAGTGCTACGACCCGCTGAACTCCGTCCCACTGCCATTCGGAGAGCTGTTTCGGCTTGCTGAGGCCCTCCATTCCGACGAGGCCGAGTGTGGACAGGATAACGACCGTAATCGTGAGAATTACCCGCCTCTTAGACTGAGGCCGGGCCGACATGAAACGAGTCAACGTAGCGTTCATTCCAACTCCTCCGGAGTGTCGAGCTTCTGTTTCAACCGCGCCTCGAAGTCAGGCGCGATGTTCCTGTTATGTATACGCTATTATTGCAGACTTGGCCGTAGCGAGTCCGGGAGAATCGAAGGCATTGGGTTGACGCTCATGGTAGCTCCCCCTACAATCTCCTGCGCGGATTCGACGTGATTTTGGGCCATCAAAATGGGCTGTAATGGACTGCCTGGAGACAACTCATGAGCCATCCTGTAGTGACGATGAAATGGACTGCGTGTTGCTTGCTGGTATTCCTTTCCGGGTGCCAGTGGTTTGCTGAACCGGAGGATGTCATTCTTCCCGAACAACCTACCCTGATTCTGGGAGGTTATGGCGAGGGAAGCGGTCAGTTTCAGCAGGTGGCAACGGCTGCCCTTGATCACCAGGGATCGCTCGTGGTGGCTGACAACCGATTGCGTCGAATTACCTGGTTTGACCAGGATGGGCAGGTCTCTGTTATCCGCTACTACAGTTCCGTGGAGGGAACTCCAGTAGTTCCTGGTGCCGAGCTTCGCACTGTTCGAGCACTGACCACCCTCAAAGGGCGGCTCTACATCGGAGAGGCTTCGTCAGTGTGGGAAATCGAAGGGCGGGACGCTC
>JAUVSF010000514.1 GCA_030597245.1 Acidobacteriota bacterium | reverse complement strand
GCCCCCGACCTTAACCGAAAACCGTTAAGCGATGACCGATGACTGATTACTGCAGCCGGCGTCTGGTATCTGGCATCCGCTCGTCGCTCGACATTCGACATTTGACATTTGACAAGCTTGTCATTTGAAAAATTTGGCAGCCGAGACGGGGCGGTATTGAGAGATGCTGTCGAATAGACTGGTAGTGCTCCGCTCGACGACCAGCATGGATCGGTGCTCTGGCTTCACAAAGCGCTCCTCCACACAATGATCCAGGAATTCGAAGAGACTGTCGAAATACCCGTTGATATTCAAGAATCCGCACGGTTTCAGATGGAGCTGAAGCTGAGTCCAGGTAACCGCTTCAAAGATCTCCTCGAGCGTCCCAAGCCCTCCCGGCAAAGCAACAAACGCATCGGCCAATTCGGCCATTCTCATCTTTCGTTGATGCATCGAATCAACGACGATCAGCTCAGAGAGCCCCTTATGAGCGATTCCCCTTGAATCCATGCTCTCAGGGAGAACTCCAATCACATTCCCTCCCTGAGCCAGGGCTCCGTCGGCGACTTCTCCCATGAGCCCGATGCGTGCACCACCATAGACAAGGGAGAGTCCCCGCGCTGCAGTCTCAGCACCCAGATCTCGGGCAGCAGCCAGATAATCCTCAGACACAACTCGACTGGAGCCGCAGAAGACACAGATGCTCTTGATGTGGGGCGGTGTATCAGGACAAATCCCAGGCTCTTTCACTCCGCCCCAGATCTACCACGTAACCCCCTTGAAGTCGAGGATTCACGGTTCGCCATTTATCATTTGACATTCGACGTTTGTCATTTGCCAGGCCCTACTCCTTGGGAGGCTTGATTGGCCACTCCTCCCTTTGCCCTTGAGGTGTGTTCAGTAGCTCCTGGATTACCAGTTGGCCATCCTTCAGATTGGCCAGCTTCGCCTGAATCTCATCGAGGGCAGCTTTAACATCTTCGTCATGGGTTTGAACCTGCGTCTTCAAGTCTGAATCGTGTTGACTAAGGGACGCTTGGAGAACCTGGAGCGCATCCTCGGTGGCGATAGCGATAGATTCGAGCTGACAGACATCCGCTTCCGTGTTGTTCCAGTGGGCTTCATTACACTCCCGCCGGTTATCCTGGGCAAGGAGTTTGAAGATGATGTCCCACTTATTTGGGATATCGACGGCAACTGAGACCTCGATCCCAATAGAGACACCTGCGCTAAGTGACACGATCGTGTCGGGTGTCAAATCCACGATATGGTCCATTTCCGATTGAATCAGGTTGCACCAGAGTTCCCCAGGGACACCTTCCGGGTATGCGACGTTGGGTATCTGGATTCCGGGATCCTGCCAGCCTGAATCTCCCTGATAGTCACGTTTGTTGAAGTGATCGAGGAGCCAGTTCAGCCCTTGTACGATGGTATCGATAACGGTCATCGCGATTGAGCCTCCTCCGGGGTAGCCGGGAGCAGGACAGAAAGCACTGCAGCGAGCATCCTTGTTCGGACCAGTGCAGGAAGCCTGGAACTCAGGGTCTGGCGATATTAGATACTCAACTCCTCTACGGGCCGATAAAGGCACGGCGTCCAGAGCGTCCTCCGAATTCAGCCGATCACTAAGCCCCATCAACCTTTCCATCGCCGGTCTCATCGATTCAATCGACTCGTCAGTGATGGTGGGAAGTTCCCTCTCAAGTCCTTCAAGTTCACGAACTACAGATTGAAGCAAAGCGGCTCGCTCATATTCACCTTCCGACTCCAACTGATAAACCATCTCGGAGAGAGAGGCTCCGGTAACAGCCGCGAGATCTCCAAGTTGCGTCCGGAACTCCTGGGTATTGTTCTGACTCCTGGAGGCTCCCAGCGGAGCAACGGAAATGCAGATACAACAGATAGTGTAGAGCAACGCGCGAATCCTCTTCATTTTTCCACCTCCATGTCTTTCATACCCCCCAAGACTAAACCTCTAAACAGGCTCGGAGAATAGCACACGAAAAGCGTGAGCTCTCCCACAATTCAAGTCTTTTCCGAGGTGAAAGATCCATATAAATATTGATTAGAACCGGGATGCATTCGAGCCGTCTTTTCCAGAATCGAGACAAAGTATTTTGAGAACGGCTCAATCTCTGCTATTCCTACTGAGTCATGGCAAAGAAATCCACCAGACGGACTTTTATCAAGACAGTTTCAACTGCAATTCTTGTTTCACCAGCCCTTTCGACCATTCGATCTGTTGCTGGAGCGCAGGACACACCGCCAACGCCTCTGCGATTTACGGTTGCCTCAGACGGGCACTTCGGTCAGCCAGGGACGAATTACCAAAGATTCCACGAAGAGATGATGGAGTGGCTCATTGAAGAGAAGAAAGGCAAGGGCCTCGATTTCGTCATCTTCAACGGCGACCTCATTCACAACGAACCCGAGTTTCTCCCCCAGGTCAAAGAGTACTACGATCGACTTGACGTCCCCTATTTCGTTACCAAGGGAAACCACGACATGGCTTCAGCAAAGCAATGGGAGGAGGTCTGGGGTTACGGCGAGAACCATGACTTCGAAAAGGGGGATTGTGCTTTCTTGCTCGGGACAACCTCCAACGTTGAAGGTGAATACCTCTGCGTGAATATCGACTGGTTGAAGGAGAGGCTGGCCCACTACAGGGAGAAACGGCATATCTTTGCCTTCTTCCATATCAGCCAGCACAAAGTGACAAAGCATGGGATCGACTGCCCGGACGTGTCCTCTCTCCTGGAGTCAACACCAAATGTCGCAGCGGTTTTCCACGGCCATGACCATGACATCGATAGTTTCATTTACAGCAATGAGAGAGCCTATCTTTTTGACGGCCATATAGGAGGGAACTGGGGTACCAACTACCGAGGCTACCGAATTGTGGAAGTCGATCAAGAGGGGAAAGTCAGCACCTATCAGTGCAATCCAAGAGCTTTCATTGTAAATAAAGCAAAACTCTAGCCTGTCGTAGAATGTACCGGCAGAAACCAGATGAGTATGGATATTCAACTCAACGATATTGAAGCCAGGGTGCTTGGCTGTCTGATTGAAAAGGAACTCACGACGCCGGATTACTACCCTTTGACGCTGCATTCCCTGACGGCTGCCTGCAACCAGAAGTCCAACCGCTTACCCGTAATGTCGGTAATCGACACCGACGTTGCACGCGCGTTGGATCACCTCCGGACTAAGCATCTCGGCCGCGAAGCGCACCTTGCAGGAAGTCGGGTTCCGAAATACGAACACAAGGCCGACGAGAAATGGGGACTGACGCCACAGGAAATCGCCGTGTTGGGCGTTCTCCTCCTGCGCGGCCCACAGACACCCGGGGAACTGAGAGCCAGAACCGGCCGGATGTTTCCTTTCCGCAACCTGGAGGAGGTGGAAGAGACTCTCCACGAACTGGAAAAGCACGACGAAGGACGGTTCGTAATGGAGCTACCACGTCAACCGGGCCACAAGGAAAACCGGTTCGTGCATCTCTTGAGTGGCGAACCTCTACTCGAGAGTACCCCTACAACTCTTCCAGCTGAACCTGCCATGCTTCAAGTCCGTGCCGAAAACGAACGGATCGCAGATCTCGAAGAGGCGGTCCAAACACTTCAGAATCAGCTAAGCGAACTCGAGGTGAGTTTCGAGAAGTTCAAGAGCCAGTTTGAGTAAGAGGGCACGGGAGAAGGTCTTGGGTCTTGGAAGAAGGTCTTGGGTCCTGAGTCTTGGGTCTTGGGGAGGTCTTGAGTCTTGAGGCACGGTAAGACAACCATCCTTGGTTGTCACTTCAAAATCTCCCCACACCGGCGGTTACATGGAGTCTCCAGTCGGGTTTCACGGACTCACCAAAGGGATTTCACATGCGGGTATTCGAGGATCTTCCTGTCCGCAGTGACCAACGTGAAGCTGTTCAACCTGGAAGTGGCTACCAGCATTCGGTC
>JAUVSF010000336.1 GCA_030597245.1 Acidobacteriota bacterium | reverse complement strand
CCCGAGCGTGTCGCTGCATAGACTCTCATTGGATCGCTCGGATCGACAGCCAGAGTCAGAGCTTTACCCTGACTGGGCCCGGTATGCGTCCAGACAGGCTCAACGGCTTGGGCCATCTCGAGGGAAAGAGTCGTAATAATCTGCAGACAGATAAGCCAGCTGAGCAAATAAGTCAGAATCGATACTTTGGATTTTCGGGATCGTTTCATTTTATCGTCCTCCTCAGTGGGACCATTACTGGACCCCCGAAAGCTCCCTCTGTTTCGAGGTGTTTTATCCAGAATGCCTGTAACTCCTCTGTTGAAACCGTCACAGCCACATATCCCTAGTGCCGCTTCAGGTAATCGACAATGGCGTTGACTACACCCTTGGCACTGTCTTTGGCCCCACCGCCGAACAATCCGCCGCCGACTTCTCCCTCGAAATTCAGCTTCGCTAACTCCTTGTTAGTAGCCTTATCTCGAAAGGTGCATTGGACCGTACAGTAGGCCTTACCCGTGCCCATGCCCAGGAAATATCGTTTCGCGCGGCTGCCTGTTTCGTAACTGATTAACAGTCCTTCCATTACCAGCACGCCCTCGCTCTGATCCGTGGCTCTTGTGACTTCGCGGAAGATACCCTTCTCTTCGAGCTTCTCAGCCGTTCGCTCTGGTATCATCTGAAGGATCTCTGGATCCACTTCCTCGGTCACAGTTGTCCTGAATTCCGGGATTTCCAGGACATCGAAATCTGACGGACTTTGTGTTTCAAACGGCTGGATAATGACAGCCCGGTTAGACATACAGGCGGAGATTGTGACGATCATAAGTAGTGTCCAAAACTCCTTTTTCATGTCTACCCCCTCTCTTTGCGGTTCTTAGATGCTTGATACAGACACCTCATAGGTTTGCCCACTCTAATGGGCCAGTTCTCGCCGGAAACCGGGTGACCCGGCTGGGTATCAATGCCGCCCATGCGGTCTGCCAGTCCACGCCGTAGTCAGGCACTATGGTCATCAAGACACGATTGGTCCTGCTGAGTCAGAGCGTCGTGGCGACGAGCTCAAGGTCTATCCTTGCCCTCGATCAGGTAACCACCCAAGCGTTTGACGAGAAGCTTGTTGCAGCCCTCTTTCGAGGTTGGCTTGGTGCTCTGGTAATCAGGGTGGTGCGAGTTCTGCATATCCACGATTACCCACTCGCCCTTGCGGTCGCACACAACGAAATGTACAAACCCTTGTTTCCATTGTTGAGGGTTGAAGACATAGTCAGCATAGAGAACGTAGTCAGCATCCGTTGGATTCTTTTTCGCATAATCCCTGAACTCGTGCGCCAGGTCCCACAGTACCTTCAGTTCATTAGGATCAGCCTGAGAAGCTTTAAGCAATAGGGACTCCTTTGCCGGTACCGCTTTGCAGAGTCCCTCGTCATTGATCATCTTTGCCAGGTCGGCTGCAATCGAGGTGTTTGCCGTACCACCCATCCGAACCGGGAAAACTTTCAAGGTCGCTTTTTGACGCGAGTCCTTCATTTCCTTTTGGCGTGCAGGGAGAGGCGTCCTTTCGTTCTCGGGGGGCATTCCGCTCCGTTCGTCCATGATTGCAGCCATCTTGCCGGGTTTGGCGGCCTTGGCGGTTTCCTCATTGAGGCCAAAATACGGACTCAGCCGCTGGACTAGAAGAACAGACAAGGACATTGGATCGCGCGATTTGAGACCTTTGAACGCTTCATCCTGCGGCGTCTGGAGATCCGTCCAGACAATCGCGCCCTCCTTGTCGGTGACGACCGAGCGAAGTTCGTTCAGCCCGGTTTCACGACTGCCATTGATCTCGGCGTACATGACGTATTCGGTCGTGATGGGGAACTCCTTCACGAATTCGCCCACCGCGGTGGCCAGTCCTTGCAGGTCGGTCCTGGTTGCAGGATCGAACACGTTTTCGCCGAGTTCGATATTCTTTAGCCCCTGCTTCTCCAGAAAGAGCCCTATAACTTCGGTCACTCGATCGAATGGTCTCCCGCCGAGTCGGACGGGGAGAATGGTCAATGAGGCTTGCACTCCTTTGGATTTCATCAGGTCAAGTCTCTGTTGCTGTTCTGGCGAAACAGCGGGCTTCGACAACGCTTCTTGCGCCCATGTCCACCCCGAGGCAAACAGGAGACCAAGGAGCAGTCCACAAACGACCTTTTTCAAAGGTGGTTCTTTAGAAATTCTCCTTTCGATTATTGGCTCCTTAATTAATGGATTGGCGATTCTCTGTTTTGCTTTCATGATTTCCTCCGGTCTTACGCGGTTGCGAACGGCTCGTTTCTTTCATTCTGGTGTTCCTTTCATTTATTGAGTTGCGCCCCTTCAAGAAACTTGTTCGGAGCCTTGCTGAGGCTGTCACTAGTCGGAAATAATCAGCACCCTGCTGAATATCTCCGCTGTTCTCCGACGTAATCAAATACAGAGGAATTAATGAAAGGTTACGGGGGGGGCATCAAGTTGAGCCGCAGTCAGCGTGAATAGCGACAATCGGGGTGTGAAACCCAGCTGAAAAGACCATTGATTTTCGCTGGCGATTATTGGCCAGAGCATGCAAGATGGGCACTTCGTGAGACGATCTCCTGAATTGCGTTCTATCTTGGCTGGAGTTGCACTGAGTTGGATCTACGCGGCACGATCCGGTCACAACCCCCGCTAATCGGGGGAAGTACCACGCACCAAGGTCCAATTCCTACAAAGAGACTTGAGAGGTCTTCTGTTCGAGCAGAGTTTTCGCAGGTATGGGAACTGGAGATTAGCCCTGGTGGAAGTGGTCCCCGATTAAGTCTTAACATAGTAAATAACTCGTCGCCAAAGCTGGGAGCAAAAAGATCTTTCTCAAGGAGGGCTCGAATGAAAGGTAATGAGTTTTTCCTGGAAGCCTCCAAAAGGCCTCCTTTCTCGAAGCTGCATCCGATGGTAGCCTCATTCTTCAAACAATATCTGGAACAGGAGAAGGTCATCCAGTTCAACGATCAATTCATCCTGAACACCCATTTCCCTCCCTATCCGAGTCCTGCTTTTGATAGGCTGGCAGACAACTTCTCACAGGTTGGAGATTGCCATAACCGACGACTGTACTCTGTCGCATGGGCGGTTACTAATAAGTGCGATTTCCACTGCTGGCATTGCTACAACGCTGGACGCAGCAGAGAGGATGTCCCATTTGAAGGCTTAAAACGGGTTGCCTCGGATCTCCAGAAAATGGGTGCCGTCATGATCACTTTAACCGGAGGTGAGCCTTTACTGCGCCATGATCTGGAGAAGATAGTTGGATTATTCGATGAAAGAAATTGCCTAATCTTGGGAACCACAGGTTCCGGCCTTGATCCCGTTCGAGCCCGCGACTTGAAGGAAAACGGGCTTTTCGGAGTCGGGATTAGCCTCGATTCCGCCTCTGAAGAAATCCATGACCACCTTCGAGGTGTCAAGGGAGCCTTCCGCACGGCCGTGAAGGGCCTCCAAGTCGCCGCCAGTGAGGGTCTTTATCCTTATCTTGTGTCGGTCGCAACCCACGGATTTCTGAAGGCAGAGAATTTCTGGCCATTTCTGCGATTTGCCAAAGATATTGGAGCCCTCGAGGTTCATCTACTCGAACCCAGTGCCACGGGTCGACTTGCCGGAAAACAGGATGCGCTGCTAAGCGGTTCGGAGAGACAACGGATTCTCGAATATCAAGCAGAAGTGGCAAACAACGAGGATCTCCCGATTCTTTCTTCCTATACGTACCTGGAATCACCTGAGGCATTTGGTTGTGGAGCCGGTCTGACACACCTGTATGTCGACGGTAGTGGAGAGGTATGTCCCTGTCAGCTGGTACCGATCTCTTTTGGCAACATCTTGATTGATTCACTGGCGGAGATTCTGGAGAGGATGGGTCAACATTTCTCATCTCCTCGAGCGGCTTGCTGCGGTAAGGTTTTAGCCAAACATATCCCGTCGGGAGAACTGCCAGCCGGTCTCCCGATTTCGGAGGAGATTTGTGAGCGTCATCTATCGAAGGAACACAAGAAGCCTCGGTTTTTCAAGGTTCTGAGAGAATCTCAAGCTGAAGTGGGTCAAGCAGAGTTGAAAGACGCCTACGATCACATCCATGAATCATACGATCAATTCTGGCTCGATAAGGCCGGAACGCCTATAGAAACATTGGTCGCGAGACTTCCTATAGAAGACTTCCGGATGATCCTTGAAGCTGGCTGCGGAACCGGCTACGCGACCGCATTGCTGTCCAGTCGTATTGCCGAAAGAGCACACTTAATAGCAGTCGATTTGTCTGACGGAATGTTGGAAGAGGCCCGGAAAAGGCTGGCTTTTCGTAATAGTTCCAGCATCACGTTGAAGACCGGTGATGCATTGGACGAATTGGAAAGGGAAGGCCCTTTTGACCTGATCTTTTCAAGCTGGGTTCTGGGCTATATTCCGCTCGCTCCTTTTTTTGCAGCAGCTTATCGGGCACTGCAGAAAGAAGGCCTGCTGGCATTTATTGTGCATAAGGAGAATTCTCCCAAAGAACCACTCGAGATCTTTGGTGAAATCATAGGCCGCAATCCTTCCGCACTTCAGAAGCGAGTAGCCTTCGATTTCCCTCGTGATCTGGACCACTTGAAGTCCGCAGTCGAGGCAGCCGGTTTTGAATTGCTGGATACCTGCGAGGATGCAATCACTTTTCAATACTCTACTCCTGAAGAAGTCCTGGAACATCTCTTGAAGTCAGGCGCCGGAACCGCATTTTACGAGGCATTAGATCCTAACCGGCGAACTGGGCTGGAAAAGGAATTCCTTGAGATCCTCGCAGGCCGACATCAGGCTGACAATCGTTTCGATGTAATCCATGACTATTTGGTCTGTGTAGCTCGTAGACTATAGGTCTTCAGCATGAATGAGACACTCGGGCCTTCGATTCAAGAGACACCCGATACCATAGCTGACCTAGCTAGTTGTGCATTGATCGCTTGCTGAAATCCTTGAGATTTGCCGCACACACCGCCAGCGCCGAATTTTCGCCTGGCTTGTGGCGGGGCCACGCAGCCGGCCTGCTCGCGGGCCACAACGACTTCGCCCGTGAGCTGCGCGACTTCAGCCGCATCGAGCCTGTTGATGCGTCACCGATCACGGACCCCTAGTTGGCAGGTTTGGGAGCCACCGGCATGGTGGCAAACTGGCCCGGACGGGTCTGGATCACGGTCGCCGCCGTGCTCCCGCCGGTCCACACTCGCAGAAGCCCCTCAAAGCGACTGAAATCGACCGGCTGCTCCCACTCGAATTCGGTCACGAACAGGGCAGCGTGTCCCAGCCCGGCCAGTTGCACCTGGGCCGAGGCCAGAAGCTGTCCGTCGCTTCCGAGCAACTCGGCATCGACTGTCATCTCTTCCGTCTCCAGACTCATCAGCGCGACCCCCGTATTGATGCCGCTCCCTTCGTCTGTCTCCATCGGGGCCACGAACCCTTCCGGCAGTTCCAGGCTGCTGCCCACGCCGGCTGCTCCCACGGCAGGTCCGGCAAAGAGGATCACGCCGGCCAGCGGTTGATCCGACGCCACCATCACCGATCCCACCTGCAGGTCACCCAGTCCGTCCGTCGCCAGCACTCTCAATGCCCGTGGACCGATCTCCACCTGGGTCTCTCCCGTCACTTCCTCTCCCTCCAGATCCACCGTCAAGGGCGCTCCCGTATTGTCCCTGAGCGTGAT